>NZ_LZJG01000458.1:0-579 GCF_001667785.1 Mycobacterium sp. E3247
GATAATCAGGCGGTGCGTCAGCGCACCGGCTGAAGCTCAAAAGACTCTGACCGAATTGTTCGACGCCGGCCGCCGGGTAGTTGCCGTGGCCGTCAAACCGGCGCCGCACCTGGCCACCCTCACCGCCGACGACGAATCCGAGCTGATGCTCGTCGGGTTCTGCGTCTTCGCCGACGAACCCAAGGCCGCCGCGCGGCAATCCCTAACCCAGCTCGCGGATCTGGGCATCGAGCTGAAGATCGCCACCGGGGACAACCCGCGAGTGGCCGAAAAGGTCTGTGAAGAACTGGGTTTGGCCTCGAAGGGCACGATCACCGGCGCGCAGCTCGAACCCCTGGACGACGCCGCGTTCGCGTACGCCGCGCAACACCACACCATCTTCGCGCGCATCTCCCCCGAGCAGAAGGCGCGGCTGATCACCGCGCTGCGGCGCGAGGGGCGAGCCGTCGGCTTCCTGGGCGACGGGGTCAACGACGCGCTGGCGTTGCACGCCGCCGACGTGGGGATCTCGGTGGACAGCGCCACCGACGTGGCCAAGGACGCCGCCGACGTGGTGCTGCTGGAGAAGGATCTGGGCGT
>NZ_LZJG01000459.1:0-8160 GCF_001667785.1 Mycobacterium sp. E3247
GCGGTGTTCACCCTTGCCGACCCCGATGGTGCCGAACTCAATGCCGGTGTCCCACAAGTGGTCGGCCCAGCGCCGCAAGATCTGCTGCACCTGTTCGGGGCGAGCGTCGGTGGTGAAGTCCAAGTCGGGGCTCAGCCTGCCCAGCACGGCGTCTCGCACCGAGCCGCCGACGAGGTACAGCTCACTCCCTGCGGCCTGGAACGCCGAACCCAGCTCGCGCAGCATCGGCGCGTGTTGGTTCAGGGCAACTGCGGCGGCGGCAAGCAGCTCCACATCGGCTTCGGGCACGTTCGGTCAGCCTAGTAGGCGGGATCGCGAGACGACTGCCCTGCGCCCGCGCGGGCCCGCCCAGCGGCGAGTATGTCCTGGGAGACGATGTCGTGCCAGCTACTATCGCTTGGGTGTCGGACGGCGAACAACACAAGCCACGTCGACGCCGGGGGCGGCGGCGCGGTCGTGGCGCTGCGAGTTCGACCGAGAACCAGACCAACGGTCAAACGCCCGCCGACTCGACGACGACGAAATCGCGCCGATCCCGTTCGCCTCGCCGCGGACCGGACCGGTTACGCACCGTGCACGAAACCTCCGCCGGCGGACTCGTCATCGACGGCCTCGACGGCCCGCGTCACTCCCAGGTCGCCGCGCTGATCGGCCGCGTCGATCGGCGGGGGCGGATGCTGTGGTCGCTGCCCAAGGGCCACATCGAAATGGGTGAGACTGCCGAACAGACCGCTATAAGAGAGGTCGCCGAGGAGACCGGCATCCGCGGCAGCGTGCTGGCCGCGCTGGGACGCATCGACTACTGGTTCGTCACCGACGGCCGCCGGGTCCACAAGACCGTGCACCACTACCTCATGCGCTTCTCCGGCGGCGAGCTGTGCGACGAGGACCTCGAGGTGGCCGAGGTGGCCTGGGTGCCCATCCACGAGCTGCCGTCGAAACTGGCCTACGCCGACGAACGCAGGCTGGCCCGCGTGGCCGATGAACTGATCGACAAGCTGCAGAACGACGGCCCGGCGGCGCTGCCGCCGCTGCCACCCACCTCTCCGCGGCGCCGCCCGCAAACACACTCGCGCGCCCGGCACGCCGACAAGCCGGACACCAGCCGCAAGAACGGCCACGGGCCCGGGCCGTGACGGCTTCCCGACTGTGCTTGTTGCGCCTCGCGGCGGTGATCGGCATCGTGGCCGGCTTCGCGATGCTCACCGCGCCTGTCATGCCGCGCGCCGCCGCGGGCGAACCCGGCGTGACGCCGTTCGTCCGGGTCCGGATCGACCAGGTCACCCCGGACGTGGTCACCACGTCCAGCCCGCCCGTCGTCACCGTCAGCGGCATGGTGACCAACATCGGCGACCGCCCCGTCCGCGACGTGATGGTCCGCCTCGAGCACGCCGGAGCGGTCACCGCGTCCGCGAGCCTGCGAACCACCCTCGACGGCGACACCGACCAGTACCAACCGGCCGCCGACTTCCTCACGGTCGCTCCCGAGCTCCAGCGCGGTCAGGAAGTCGGCTTCACGCTGTCCGCGCCGCTGCGCTCGTTGACCAAGCAGTCCTTGGGCATCGACAAACCCGGCATCTACCCGGTCCTGGTCAACGTCAACGGCACGCCCGACTACGGCGCCCCCGCCCGTCTCGACAACGCACGATTCCTGCTGCCCGCGGTGGGCATACCACCCGACCAGGGCGCCGATCTGGTCTCGGCCGTCGCGCCCGATACCTCTAAACCCGTGTGGCTCACCATGCTCTGGCCGCTGGCCGACCGGCCGAGGCTGGCTCCCGGCGTGCCAGGTGGCACCATCCCGGTGCGCCTGGTCGACGACGACCTCGCCACCTCCCTGGCCGGCGGCGGCCGGCTGGACATCCTGCTTTCCGCGGCGGAAGTCGCCACCAGCCACGACGTCGACCCCGACGGGGCCGTCGGCCGCGCATTGTGCCTGGCCGTCGACCCCGACCTGCTCGTCACGGTCAACGCGATGACTGCCGGCTACGTGGTGTCCGACTCGCCCGAGGGTCCCGCCCAACTTCCGGGCACCCCGACGCATCCGGGCGGAGGACAAGCGGCGGCGACGGAGTGGCTCAACCGGTTGCGCGCGCTGGCTCACCGCACCTGCGTCGCGCCGCTCCCCTACGCCCAGGCCGACCTGGACGCCCTGCAACGCGTGAACGACCGCGGGCTGAGCGCCGCCGCCACCACCGCCGTCAACAGCATCGTCGACCGCATCCTGGACGTGCCCTCCGCCCGCGGCGCCACGCTGCTGCCCGACGGCCCGTTGACCAACCGCGCCGTCAACCTGCTCGGCGCCAACGAAAGCACCGTCGCCGTCGCCGCCGCCGACTTGTCCGCCGATGCGCAGGGATCCTCCGACGGCGCCGTCGACACCGTGCCGCGGCGGCTGTCCCCGCAGGTTGTGGTCGCCCCCTTCGACCCGGCGGTGGGCGCCGCGCTGGCCGGCGCGGGAAGCTCCCCGGCCGTCCCGACCTACCTGGACCCTTCTCTGACCGTGCGCCTCGCGCACGACTCGGCGACCGCGCGCCGCCAGGACGCCCTGGGCTCCATGTTCTGGCACGCGTTGCGCCACGACGACGCACCGCGTACGCAGCTTCTGGTCCCACCGGCGACGTGGAACCTGCAGGCCGACGACGCCCACGTCATCCTGACGGCGCTCACCACCGCCATCCGGTCGGGACTGGCGGTTCCCCGGCCGCTGCCGGCGGTCATCGCCGAAGCCAACCAGGCGGGACAAGACCACGCCGATCAGCCGGAAACGGTGGGCGCCTACACGTCCGCCCGCGGGCGATTCGGCGACGACGTCACCGGCGCGATCGCCGGCCAGGTCGGCCGGCTGTGGGGCCTGACGTCGGCGCTGAGCACCGACGAACGCACCGGGCTGACCGGCATCCAGTACACCGCCCCGCTGCGCGAGGACATGCTGCGGGCGCTGAGCCAATCCGAGCCGCCCGACACCCGTAACGGGATGGCCCAGCAACGCCTTGGCGTCGTCGGCAAGACGATCAACGACCTCTTCGGTGCGGTGACCATCGTCAACCCGGGCGGCTCCTACACCCTGGCCACCGAGCACAGCCCACTGCCGCTCGCGCTGCACAACGGCCTGGCCGTTCCCATTCGCGTGCGCCTGCAGGTCGACGCCCCGCCCGGGATGACGGTCACCGACGTCGGCCAGATCGAACTGCCGCCGGGGTACCTACCGCTGCGGGTGCCGATCGAGGTGAACTTCACCCAGCGGGTCGCCATCGACGTGACGCTGCGAACCCCCGACGGCCTGCGGCTGGGCGAACCGGTGCGCCTGTCGGTGCATTCCAACGCCTACGGCAAGGTGCTGTTCGCGATCACCATGACGGCCGCGGCCGTGCTGGTGCTGCTGGCCGGACGCCGCCTTTGGCACCGCTTCCGCGGCCAGCCCGACCGGGCCGACCTCGACCGGCCCGACCCCCCCGGCACCGGATCCGCGGGCCTGCACGCGAAGGCCGACGATCGGGTCGAACAAGAGCACCGAGTATGAATTCCGTCGACCGGCAGGCCGCACAGCGACAGCACCGCCTGCCACAGCCGCCGCGGCGGCCCCGGGTTCCCGGCTCGCCGCCCACGGGTCCCCTGCCTCCAGTCCCCGCGGGCGTCGATCGCCGGCGGCCCGAGCTGTCCGACGCCGCCCTGGTTTCGCGGTCCTGGGCGATGGCCTTCGCCACGCTGGTAAGCCGGCTCACCGGGTTCGCCCGGGTCGTGCTGCTGGCGGCCATCCTCGGCGCCGCGCTGTCCAGCGCCTTCTCGGTGGCCAACCAGTTGCCAAACCTGGTGGCCGCGCTGGTGCTGGAGGCGACCTTCACCGCCATCTTCGTGCCGGTGCTGGCCCGCGCCGAGCAGAGCGACCCCGACGGCGGCGCGGCGTTCGTGCGCCGGCTGGTCACGCTGACCACCGCGCTGCTGCTGGTAGCGACCGTATTGTCCGTGCTCGCCGCGCCGCTGCTGGTGCGGCTCATGCTCGGCCGCGACCCGCAGGTCAACGAGCCGCTGACCACCGCCTTCGCCTACCTGCTGCTCCCCCAGGTGCTCGCGTACGGGCTCACATCGGTATTCATGGCGATCCTGAACACACGCAACGTGTTCGGGCCTACGGCCTGGGCGCCCGTGGTCAACAACGTCGTCGCCCTGGCGACCCTCGCGGTGTACGCGGCCGTCCCCGGCGAACTCTCCGTCGACCCCGTCCGGATGGGCAACACCAAACTGCTGGTCCTCGGCATCGGCACCACGCTGGGCGTCTTCGCGCAAACCGCCGTCCTGCTGGTGGCGCTGCGCAGACAACGCATCGACCTGCGCCCCCTGTGGGGAATCGACGACCGCCTCAAGCGCTTCGGCACCATGGCCGCCGCGATGGTGCTCTACGTGTTGATCAGCCAGCTCGGCCTGGTGGTCGGCAACCAGATCGCCAGCACGGCCGCCGCCTCCGGCCCGGCGATCTACAACTACACCTGGCTGGTCCTCATGCTGCCGTTCGGCATGATCGGCGTCACCGTCCTGACCGTGGTCATGCCGCGGCTGAGCCGCAACGCCGCCGCCGACGACACCGCGGCCGTGCTCGCCGACCTGTCGTTGGCCACCCGCCTGACATTGATCACGCTGATCCCGATCGTGGCCTTCATGACCGTCGGCGGTCCCGCGATCGGCAGCGCACTGTTCGCCTATGGCCACTTCGGCGGGGTCGACGCCGGGTACCTGGGCGCCGCGATCGCCCTGTCGGCGTTCACGCTGATCCCCTACGGCCTGGTGCTGCTCCAGCTGCGCGTCTTCTACGCACGCGAGCAGCCCTGGACGCCGATCGTGATCATCCTCGTCATCACGGCCGTCAAGATCGTCGGATCCGTGCTGGCGCCGCACGTCACCCATGACCCCAAGCTGGTGGCCGGATACCTGGGGCTGGCGAACGGCCTCGGCTTTGTGGCGGGCGCGATCATCGGTTACCTCCTGTTGCGGCACACCCTGCTGCCCACCGGCGGCCACCTGATCGGCAGGGGTGAGCTGCGCACCATCCTGGTGACGATCACCGCCTCCATGCTGGCCGGACTGGTGGCCCACGTGGCCGACCGGCTGTTGCGGCTCGATCTGCTGACCGCGCACGGCGGCGGGGCGGGCTCGTTACT
The DNA here is from genome assembly GCF_001667785.1 of Mycobacterium sp. E3247. NCBI lineage: Bacteria > Bacillati > Actinomycetota > Actinomycetes > Mycobacteriales > Mycobacteriaceae > Mycobacterium > Mycobacterium sp. E3247. The sequence continues at coordinate 5,157 of NZ_LZJG01000459.1, forward strand.
GCGCCTGCTCATCCTGGCGGTCATCATGCTGCCGATCATGGCCGCGGTCATGCTGCGCGCACACGTCCCGGAGGCCCAGGCCGCCCTGGACGCCGTCCGGCGCCGCCTCGGCGGCCGCATGCCGGTTCCCCGTAAACCGGTGACAGCGGATCGATCGTCTCGCCGGTCCCCGGTCACGTACCCTGAGCAGAGGAATTCGTCCCCGCCTGGGGTAAATGCGGTCCAGGAGCCGATCCGGCGCAGACCTCCGGAGCGGGCAACCCCAGCCCGGATAGCGAAAGGACCGGAGGTGACCGACCGCCCTGTCGAGAGCGCCGCGTCGGGTGCCGAGCTGCCACGACCGGTCGCCGACGACTTCCAACCCGACATCCCGGCCGGCCGTGAGCCCGAGCCGCCGACGTCGCGTCCGTCCGACCAGCGCAACGGCGACGTCGCGCATGACGCGCGGCGCGGGCCCGCCCCGTTCGACGCGCCCCGCGACCGCGGAGGGGATCCGCCCGGAGACGACGTCCATCTGGTCCCCGGGGCCCGCATCGCCGGTGGCCGCTACCGGCTGTTGGTCTTCCACGGCGGCGCCCCGCCCCTGCAGTTCTGGCAGGCCCTGGACACCGCCCTGGACCGACAGGTCGCGCTGACCTTCGTCGACCCCGACGGGGCGTTGCCCGACGACGTGCTGCAGGAGATCCTGTCCCGCACCCTGCGGCTCAGCCGCATCGACAAGCCGGGCATCGCCCGGGTGCTCGACGTGGTCCACACCGGCCACGGCGGCCTGGTGGTCTCCGAGTGGGTGCGGGGCGGTTCGCTGCAGGAGGTGGCCGACACCTCGCCGTCTCCGGTCGGCGCCGTGCGGGCCATGCAGTCGCTGGCGGCGGCCGCTGACGCGGCCCACCGGGCGGGCGTCGCGCTGTCGATCGACCACCCGAGCCGGGTTCGCGTCAGCATCGAGGGCGACGTCGTACTCGCCTACCCGGCGACCATGCCCGACGCCAACCCGCAGGGTGACATCCGCGGTATCGGCGCCGCGCTGTATGCCTTGCTGGTCAATCGCTGGCCGCTCACGGAGTCGAGCGTGCGTAGCGGCCTGGCCCCGGCCGAGCGCGACTCGGCGGGCCAGCCGGTCGAACCGATGGTCATCGACCGCGAGATCCCCTTCCAGATTTCGGCCGTCGCGGTGCGGGCGGTCCAAGAGGATGGCGGGATACGCAGCGCCTCAACGCTTTTGAACTTGCTCCAGCAAGCGACCGCGGTGGCCGACCGGACCGAGGTGCTGGGCCCGATCGATGATTCGCCGTCGCCGGCCGCCCCCCGCGTCGCCCCCGATCAAGACGAAGGCGCAATCCTGGCGCGCCGGCGCCGCAACGTGTTGATCGGCGTCGGCGCGGGCCTCGTCGTGATCGTGGTAGCGCTGTTGGTCCTGGCGTCGGTGGTGAGCAAGATCTTCGGCAACGTCGGCGGCGGCCTGAACAAGGACGAGCTCGGGCTCAACGGCCCCTCCTCGTCCACCTCGTCGTCCGCCCCGAGTTCCGCGGCCTCCGGCAGCATCGTCAAACCGATCAAGGCGACCGTCTACTCCCCCGACGGCGATGCCGACAACGCGGGCACGGCCGGCCAGGCCATCGACGGTGACCCGTCCACCGCCTGGGCGACCGAGGTCTACACCGACGCCGTCCCGTTCCCGAGCTTCAAGCAGGGCGAAGGCCTGATGCTGCAGCTGCCCAACCCGACCGTGGTCGGACAGGTCACCATCGACACGCCCAGCACCGGTACCAAGGTCGAGATCCGCTCGTCGGCGACGGCGTCGCCGGCCACCCTCAACGACACCACCGTGCTCGCGCAGGCCTTCACGCTCAAGCCCGGCCACAACGTCATCCCGGTCCGGGCAGGCTCCCCCACGTCGAACCTGCTGGTGTGGATCTCCACCCTCGGGACGACGAACGGTAAGAGCCAGGCGGGCTTCTTCGAGATCACGGTCCAGGCCGCGTCCTGACGGACGGCGCTCACACCGCCGTGCCGCGGTGAAGTGCCGCCCCGCAGCCGATTGGATACTGTCCGGCCGTGGGCTCCCGGGGAGACATTCAGCGCGAACGTAGCGACGCCGAGCTGCTGGCAGCCCACGTCGCCGGCGACCGTCACGCCTTCCGGGAGTTGTTCCTTCGCCACCAACGACAGCTGCACCGGCTGGCCCGCCTCACGACGCGCACGCCCGAAGATGCCGAGGATGCGCTGCAGGACGCAATGCTTTCGGCCCACCGCGGCGCGGGCGCGTTCCGGCACGACGCCGCCGTCGGCAGCTGGCTGCACCGCATCGTCGTCAACGCCTGTCTGGACCGGTTGCGGCGCACGAAGGCCCACCCCACCGTCCCGCTCGAGGACGTCTTTCCGGTGCCCGATCGGACAACCCAGGTCGAGACCGCGATGGTGGTGCAGCGCGCCTTGATGCGGCTTCCCGTCGAGCAGCGGGCGGCCGTGGTGGCCGTCGACATGCAGGGCTACTCGGTCGCCGACACCGCCGCGCTGCTGGGCGTCGCCGAAGGCACCGTCAAGAGCCGCTGCGCGCGGGCCCGGGTGCGCCTCGCCGAGCTGCTCGGCTACCTCAAAACCGTCCCCGACCCGCCCCGCCCGTCGCCGTCAAGCAGCGCATGACGGACACTGGGGCGGATGGATGAAGCCGACCACCAAGCCGACGAACCGCCCCTGACGGCCGAGCTTCTTGCCGACCTGCAGGCCGGCCTGCTGGACGACGAATCCGCGGCCCGCCTGCGCCAATGGGTTCGCAACGACCCGGAGGCCCAGCAGATGCTGCGCGCCCTCAATCGAGTGCGGTGCGACGTCGCCACCCTTGGCGCCGAACCGGCACCCGACGTCGCGCCGGAGGTCACCGCCCGGATTTCGGCGGCGCTCGAATCCGCGGAGGCGGGCCCGCCCGCCGCGCACTCGGCTCGGCCGCGGGCGCGGCCCGGGCGCGTGGTGGCCGCGGTGATCAGCGCCGCCGCGGTGCTGGCGG
>NZ_LZJG01000460.1:0-731 GCF_001667785.1 Mycobacterium sp. E3247
CGCGTTTCTCGCACTGCTCCTATTCTTCGACCAACAGATGCGGATTTCGTCCGTTTGGCAAGGAGACGAAATGAGGATTCGTTTCATTGTTTCGGCGCTCGGGGCTGTAGTGGTCGCGTTGGCGGTTGGGTGTGGCGGCGGGCAGGGCGGCGGCCACAACGCCACCTCGGTCGCACCCTCGCCGACGCCATCGATTCGCTGATCTTGGCGCCAGACCTGATTAACGAGATTGTCGGTGCGAAACTAAACTGGGCGTCCAAACCTCCGCCCGGCGCGACCTCCCCGCCCGTGGCCGCCTTCGTCGACGAGGGTAACCCGCAGTGCGAGCCGCTGATCGCGCCGGACACGTACTCGGTGGGGGTGGCTTACACCGCGTGGCGGAGCAATCTCTACAAAGAGGACAAGGACACGTACGAGCATGCGGTCCGTCAAGCCGTTGCGACGGTTGTCGATTCCAAAGCAGCGACGGTGTTGCTTGGCGACGCTTTTGCCAAGCGTCTCGATGCGTGCAGCAATGCCGTCATCCACCTGAGCGGCAAATATCGATGGAGATTCCAGAAGACCGACGCGACCGATACGGGAGTGCGGTGGACGGGAACGGAACTGGAGGACGGGCAGATCACCGGCTGGGTCTGCGCCAGCGAGGCGCGCGCGAAGAACAATGTGATCATCACTGCGCAGGTGTGCCAATACGGCAATGGCGCTCCGGCCACCGCGACAGTTCTGGACAA
>NZ_LZJG01000461.1:0-10530 GCF_001667785.1 Mycobacterium sp. E3247
GCAACTACCGCGGCGGTGGCGGCGTCCGCGCCGCGCCCGGCGGTGGCGGCGCTCCGGGAGGTTTTCGGGGCCGTCCCGGTGGCGGTGGTGGCGGCGGCGGTGGCCGGCCCGGTCAGCGCGGCGGCGCCGCCGGCGCGTTCGGCCGTCCCGGCGGTGCGCCCCGGCGTGGTCGCAAGTCGAAGCGGGCGAAACGCGCCGAGTACGAGAACATGCAGGCGCCGGTCGTCGGCGGCGTGCGGTTGCCGCACGGCAACGGCGAGACCATCCGGCTGGCCCGCGGCGCGTCACTTTCCGACTTCGCGGACAAGATCAACGCCAACCCGGCCTCGTTGGTGCAGGCGCTGTTCAACCTCGGGGAGATGGTGACCGCCACCCAGTCCGTCGGTGACGAGACGCTCGAGCTGCTGGGCAGCGAGATGAATTACGTCGTCCAGGTCGTCAGCCCGGAGGACGAGGACCGCGAGCTGCTGGAATCCTTCGACCTGACCTACGGCGAGGACGAGGGCGGCGAGGAGGACCTGCAGACCCGTCCGCCGGTGGTGACCGTGATGGGTCACGTCGACCACGGTAAGACGCGACTGCTGGACACCATCCGGAACGCCAGCGTGCGCGAGGCCGAGGCTGGTGGCATCACCCAGCACATCGGTGCCTACCAGGTGGGCGTCGACTTCGAGGGCAGCGAGCGGCTGATCACGTTCATCGACACCCCGGGTCACGAGGCGTTCACCGCCATGCGTGCCCGCGGCGCGAAGGCCACCGACATCGCGATCCTGGTGGTCGCCGCCGACGACGGCGTGATGCCGCAGACGGTGGAGGCGATCAACCACGCGCAGGCGGCCGACGTGCCGATCGTGGTGGCGGTCAACAAGATCGACAAGGAGGGCGCCGACCCGGCCAAGATCCGGGCCCAGCTCACCGAATACGGTTTGGTCGCGGAGGATTTCGGCGGCGACACGATGTTCGTCGACATCTCGGCGAAGGAAGGCACCAACATCGAGGCGCTCGAGGAGGCGGTGCTGCTGACCGCCGACGCCGCCCTGGACCTGCGGGCCAACCCCGACATGGAGGCCCAGGGTGTGGCGATCGAGGCGCACCTGGACCGCGGTCGCGGCCCGGTCGCCACGGTGCTGGTGCAGCGCGGCACGCTGCGCGTCGGCGACTCCGTGGTGGCCGGCGACGCGTACGGCCGTGTCCGCCGCATGGTCGACGAGCACGGTGACGACGTCGAGGAGGCGCTGCCGTCGCGGCCGGTGCAGGTCATCGGGTTCACGTCCGTGCCGGGCGCCGGCGACAACTTCCTGGTCGTCGACGAGGACCGCATCGCTCGCCAGATCGCCGACCGGCGCAGCGCGCGTAAGCGCAACGCGCTGGCGGCACGGTCGCGCAAGCGGATCAGCCTGGAGGACCTGGACTCGGCGCTGAAGGAAACCAGCCAGCTGAACCTGATCCTCAAGGGCGACAACGCCGGTACCGTCGAGGCGCTCGAGGAGGCCCTGATGGGCATCCAGGTGGACGACGAGGTGATGTTGCGCGTCATCGACCGCGGTGTCGGTGGCATCACCGAAACCAACGTGAACCTGGCGTCGGCCTCCGATGCGATCATCATCGGCTTCAACGTGCGCGCCGAAGGGAAGGCGACGGAGCTGGCCAACCGCGAGGGCGTCGAGATCCGCTACTACTCGGTGATCTACCAGGCGATCGACGACATCGAGAAGGCCCTGCGCGGCATGCTCAAGCCGATCTACGAGGAGAACCAGCTGGGGCGGGCCGAGATCCGCGCCATTTTCCGGTCCTCCAAGGTCGGCATCATCGCCGGCTGCATGATCAGCTCGGGCGTGGTGCGCCGCAACGCCAAGGCCCGGCTGTTGCGGGACAACATCGTGGTCGTCGACAACCTGTCGATCACTTCGCTGCGACGGGAGAAGGACGACGTGACCGAGGTCCGCGAGGGCTTCGAATGCGGTATGACGCTGGGCTACTCCGACATCAAGGAAGGCGACATCATCGAGTCCTACGAGCTCGTCGAGAAGGAGCGCGCCTGATGGCCGATCCGGCTCGGGCGCGCCGACTGGCCAAACGCATCAACACGATCGTCGCCTCGGCGATCGAGTTCGAGATCAAGGATCCGGGGCTGGACGGGGTGACCATCGTCGACACGAAGGTCACCGCCGACCTGCACGATGCGACGGTGTTCTACACCGTGATGGGCCGAACACTGGACGACGAGCCGGACTACGCCGCCGCCGCCTCGGCGCTGGAGCGGGCCAAGGGCGCGCTGCGCACGATGGTCGGGGCGGGCACCGGTGTACGCTTCACGCCCACGTTGACCTTCACCCGCGACACCACGTCGGACACCGTCCAGCGGATGGACGAGTTGCTGGCCCGCGCCCGGGCGGCGGACGCCGACCTGGCGCGGGTTCGCTCGGGGGCCAAGCCGGCCGGCGAGGCCGATCCCTACCGTGCCAGCGGGCCCAGCGACGGGGATGCCGGTGACGACGACCGACGCCAAGACTGAGCTGTCCCGCGGCGCGGGAGCCGGAGCGCGGGTCGACGTCCGCGGGGCGGTCGAATTGCTCTCCGCCGCAGCGACTATCGCGGTGGTCGCCCATGTCCACCCCGACGCCGACACGATCGGCGCGGGCCTGGCGCTGGCGCTGGTGCTGGACAGGTGCGGCAAGACCGTCGAGGTGGGTTTCGCCGAGCCGGCGACGCTGCCGGAGTCGCTGTCGTCGCTGCCCGGTTGCCGGCTGCTGGTCGATGCGAACGCCATGCGGCGCGACGTCGATCTGGTTGTCACCGTTGATGTTCCAAGCCTCAAGCGACTGGGCGCGCTGAGCGACCTGGCCGGTGCGGGGCGGGAGTTGCTGGTGATCGACCACCACGCCTCCAACGAGATGTTCGGGACCGCCAACTTCGTTGACGTGTCGGCGGATTCGACCACCATGATGATCGCCGACATCCTCGACGCGTGGGACAAGCCGATCGACCCCGACGTCGCGCACTGCATCTACGCGGGGCTGACGACGGACACCGGGTCCTTCCGCTGGGCCACGGCCCGCGCCCTGCGGCTGGCGGCCCGGCTGGTCGAGACGGGCGTCGACAACGCCGCGATCAGCCGCACGCTGATGGACACCCACCCCTTCACCTGGCTGCCGCTGCTGTCCCGCGTGCTGGGCTCGGCGCAGTTGCTGCCCGACGCGGTGGGCGGCCGTGGGCTGGTGTATGCCGTTGTCGGGCACCAGGATTGGGTGACATCGCGCCCGGAGGAAGTCGAGAGCATCGTCGACGTCGTACGCACCACGCAGCAGGCCGAGGTGGCCGCGGTGTTCAAGGAAGTCGACCCGCAGCGGTGGTCGGTGTCGATGCGGGCCAAGGCCGCGGTGGATCTGGCGGCCGTCGCGTCCGCATTCGGCGGGGGCGGCCACCGGCTGGCGGCCGGCTATTCGGCGAGCGGCCCGATCGACGACGTCGTGGCGGCGCTGCGCACGGCGCTGGGTTAGAACAGGCTAGAAAGCCCAGCTGCCGGAGCGTTGCAGCACGAACCCGTGGTCCCCGCTGGTGGTGTCCAGGCAGGCGACCAGGTTGTCGGCGCCGACGGCGCACGTGACGTTCAGGTAGGTCAACTTCTGGCCCGCGCTCAACAACTTGCCGGCCGGCGGCAGGGCGGCCGGGCTGCCGTCGCAGCCGCCGTAGGACATGCGGCTCAACTGGTAGCCGGGCCCCTTGAACTCGGCCGAACCCACCAGGCAATCACCCGGGTGCGGGCGTCCGCCCAGTACGGGGACGTCGTCGATGCCGGGCATGTCGCCCTTGCACTTGATGTCCTGTGACGGCTGCGGCGCCGGTGCGGGGCCGCCGTAGAAGTCGCACACCAGGGTGTAGGGGGTGGAGAAACTGATCCGGGGCGCAGTTCCCGGACCGGTGCTGGTCACAAAGCCGTCCGCCGGGACGGGCGCGAAGCCGTCCAGGTTGGGAAATCCCGGCGGCGGCAGGGCGGCCGCACGCGGTGCGAGTGCCGCGATCGCGGCCACCGCGAGCGTCACGGCGCCCGCGAACACCCTCACGATGACATCGACGACAGCACGCATCAGCTGATCGTATTGGTTGCCCGCGACCGGCGGGGCCGGACCGCCGCGCCTACCGGACCTGGGCCCGCCCCCGCTGCAGCACCGCCTCGCGGTTGGCGGCGATGTCGTCGCCGCTGGTGCGGAACTGGCGGGCCGCCGTCGCTTCGAGCCACAGCCCCGCGCTGGTCTGCGCATCGTCGATCCGGTGATAGGACGCCAGCAGCGCGCGCACCGCGTCCTGGTTGTTGCCGACGATCGACGCCGCCACCCCGCGGGCGGTGGCCAACAGCTGGTCGTGCGGCACCACCTCGGTCACCAACCCGGCGCGCAGCGCGTCCGTGGCCGACAGATAGTCCCCGGTCATGCTCATCCGCCGGGCCAGCCCGACGCCCACCTTCTGCGGCAGCCGCACGCTCAGCCCCCAGGTGGGCAGCAGGCCCACCCGGGCGTGGGTGTCGGCGAACCGGGCGTTCTCCGAGGCGATCAGGATGTCGCAGTACAGGGCCAGCTCCAGCCCGCCGGTCACGGCGGCCCCGTTGATCGCGCCGATGACCGGCTTGCTCAGCGCCGGCCAGCGCGGGGAGATGTCCGGAAGCGCCGAGGAACCGCCCAGCTCCTTGAGATCGAGTCCGGCGCAGAACACCGGGTCGGTGCCGGTGACGATGACGACGTCGACGGCATCGTCGGTTTCCGCGTCGGCCAGGGCCCCGAAGAACCGGTCCCGCAGCGCCGAGGACAGCGCGTTGCGGGATTGCGGCCGGTTGAGGATCAGGGTGCGCACCCGCTCGTCGGTGTCGATCAGCAGGATGTCGTCGGTCATGAGATCACCGTAAAGGGTCGGGTGCCCCGCCTATCGTTGAGGCATGTGCAGGAACATCACCGAGCTACGCGGCCTTGAACCGGCGGCCACGCCCGAGGAGATCGCGGCGGCGGCGCGCCAGTACGTGCGCAAGGTCAGTGGGATCACCCGACCCACCGGGGCCAACGCCGAAGCCTTCGAGGCGGCCGTCGCCGAGGTCACCGAGACGACGACGCGGTTGCTCGCGGCGCTGCCCGCGCGGCGACAGCCGCCCAAGACCGTCCCGCCGCTGCGCCGGCCCGTGGGGGTACCACCCGCTCGCGGGGGGCGTGATCGCCCGACTGGCCGGGGCGTGATGACGGCCAGCGCGACATGACCATCACCACGACATGACCAACATCGCGACATGACCATCACCGCGACCATGCCCGCGCTCAAGGAGTGGAGCGCCGCCGTGCACGCCCTGCTCGACGGCCGCCAGCGGGTGCTGCTGCGCAAGGGCGGCATCGGGGAGAAACGGTTCGACCTGGCCGCCCGCGAGTTCCTGCTGTTCCCGACCGTCGCGCACAGCCACCGCGAGCGCGTCCGGCCCGAGCATCGCGATCTGCTCGACGGGGCGGCCGCCGACAGCACCGAGGACCGTCTGGTGATCAGGGCGGTCGCGAAAGTCGTTGCGGCCGTGGAGGTCAACCGGCCGGAGGGCCTGGCGGCGATCGAGGACCTGCACATCTGGACCGCCGAGTCGGTGCGGGCCGACCGGCTCGACTTCCGGCCCAAGCGCAAGCTGGCCGTGCTGGTGGTAGCCGTGCACCCGCTGAGGAAGCCGGTGGAGATCACCCGGACGCCCGAGTACGGCGGCTGCAAGAGCTGGGTGGAGCTGCCGGTGCGCGCGCCGGTGGCGCCGCCGGTGCTGGACGAAGCCGCGCTAGCCGAGGTCGCCGCGCGCGTCCGCGGCGCCGTTGGCTGACAGGTCCGGCGGCCCGACGGGCAGCAGCAACCGGGAGCGTCCGTACCGCACCGTGTGGGTGGCCGGCCTGGACTGCCGTCCCGTCAGGATCGGCTCATCGGTGCCCAGGTTGCGGGCATAGCGCGGAAACCAGCTGCCGGCGATCAGCACGCGGATGCGTGAGCCGGCGCGGAAGCGGTGGGCGATGCCGTCAAGCTCGATGCGGACCGTCTTCTTCGAGTCCTTGGCCGGGTTCTTGGCAGGGGCGTCCAGCCGCCGGTAGCCGTCGCTGACGTTGGTCGACCGGCCCCTGGCGTCGACCTCGCTCACCCGCACGAACAGGTCGACATGCGGGGTGTCCGCGCCGTGCGCCAGCTCGACGACCGGGCTGCCGTAGATGCAGAGGTCCTGCGTGAGGGTCAGGCTGGTGAAGGCCAGCACGTCGTCGCGCGCCGCGAGCCGGCTGTCGTCGCGATAGCCGCCGTTCGGCGACAGCAGGGGGCCGCCGGTGGTGGGCGTCGGGTCGGCCGGGTCGTAGCGGAAGGTCGCCGGCGCCAACCGGGTCAGGTCCGTCGGCGCGGTCTCACCCAGGTGACCACCGGGGCGCAGATACAGCGCGCGCTCGGTGGTGGCCGGCGGCCAGTCGGCCGCGTTGCGCCAGCCCTGCCCGGTGACGTAGGCGCGGACCCGGCTGGGCCGGTGCGGGCCGGGGGCGCCACCGAGGTGGGTGTCCAGCCAATCCAGTGACTCCCGCAGGCAGGCGCTCAGCCCAGTCGTGAGTATCTGGGTGTGCGTCCACGGGCCCATGGTGAGCGCGACGTCGACGCCCCGGGCCCGCAGGTGCGCGTACTGCTGCAACGTCTGCCTGACGAAGATGTCCTGCCAACCGCCGATCAGCAGGACGGGCACGTCGACGCGGTCCAGCGCGTCGCCGCAGCGCAGCGCGTCCCAGAACGGATCGCTCGGGTCGGTGTGCTCGACCCACGACTCGAACCATGGTGCGCCGGCGCCGAGCAGTGCCCGGGCCGTGTCACCCACCGGCAGCCCGAGCGCCGCCCGCGTCACCCGGTTCCGGTTCTGCAGCTGGCGCAGCGCCGACCGGGCGCGCACCGGGTCCTCCTGATGGGCGACCATGTCGCTCCACCCCAGAAAGTCGTTGATGGCGAACGAGCCGGTGCCCCACACGGACGCGTTGAAATCGTGCGGCCCCACCGTGATGACCGCAGCGGCCAGCTCTGGGGGCGGATCCTGCAGCAGCGCCCACTGGGTGAACCCCAGGTACGACATCCCGATGGTGGCGAACCGGCCGGTGAACCAGGGCTGCTCGCGCAGCCAGGCCACCGTGTCGGCGCCGTCTGCGACCTCGTTGGCCATCGGCTCGAAATCCCCGCCCGAGCCGAACGTGCCCCGGACGCTCTGCAGCACGACGTGGTAGCCCCGCGCCGCGTACAGCGCGCCGAACAGCAGGGAGAACGGAAACGCGCGCCCGTACGGCCCGCGGACCAGCAGAGTGCCCGCGGCCGGCGCGGTGTTCGGCGCGTAGTGATCGGCCACCAGGTCGACGCCGTCGCGCATGGGCACCCGGACTCGCCGCACGGTGTACTCGGCGGTCGCCGGCGGCAGGCGCAGCAGCCGCCCGGCCGTCTTGGCGCCGAGGTGTCGCACGGTGTGCAGCGTGGGCTGGGCGGCTCGCGTCGAGGTGATACTCACGGTGCCAGGTTAAGGCCCGGCCCGCCTTCAGAACTTGTAGTACGGCGCGAGGTCGTTGGCGCGCTGCAGGTCGGTGGACATGCAGTCCACCTCGGGATTGGAGTAGACCGTCGAGTAGTAGAGCGCCTGCTGCAGCACCCCGTAGCTGGTCTTGAACACGACCATGCAGGAGTAATACCAGTAGCTGTTGTGATACGTCGGCTTGAGCACCCAGTACTGCGCGGCGCGGTGGCCCGCGATGGTGGTCTCCACGGCGTCGGGCGGCAGCGTCTCCTCGTAGGTGCGCCAGATGATGGGCTCGACGGCCAGCTGGTAGTTACCCGCGTCGAAGTGGCAGCGCAGGCCGTCTTCGTGCTCGGGCGGGGTGAAGGCCAACCCGAGCCGCTGCACCGCGTCGAACGGGATGTCCTCGCACGCGTCGAACGGCCGCGGGTCGGTGGTCGCCACGATGGGGCTCTTCATGGTGGTTTCTATCGGCGCCGCGGTCGAGCGCAGTTCCACGCGCCCGGCCCCCGCCGGCCCCGGCGCGGCGCCCTGCCAGCCCACCGAGCCGGCTACGGCCGCGGCGACGAGGGCACCGACCGCCCCGATCAGACGCACCTTGGCGAACACGACACCCCCTGACGGCCCGGCGGCCCTTGCCCGGGAGTGTACAAGTCGCCCCGCCACGGCCACAGACAAACAAGAACACGTTCTAATGCCACGGGCAAGGGCCGGTTCCGGCCGGCCCGCGGCCGCGGGTCATTAGTCTGGTTAATCGTGGCTGGTCAAAACTCGGACAACCAATCGACGAACAGCGGGCAACCGACGCTGTGGGCCGTCTCCGATCTGCACACCGGCCACCTCGGCAACAAGCCGGTCACCGAGTCGCTGCACCCGTCCTCGCCGGACGACTGGCTGATCGTGGCCGGTGACGTCGCCGAACGCACCGACGAGATCCGTTGGGCACTCGACCTGCTGCGCCGCCGCTTCGCCAAGGTGATCTGGGTCCCGGGCAACCACGAGTTGTGGACCACGACGCGCGATCCGGTGCAGATCTTCGGCAAGTCCCGCTACGACTACCTGGTCAACATGTGCGACGAGATGGGCATCGTCACGCCCGAGCATCCCTTTCCGGTGTGGACCGAGCGGGGGGGACCGGCGACCATCGTGCCGATGTTCCTGCTGTACGACTACAGCTTCTTGCCCGAGGGCGCGGCCAGCAAAGCCGAGGGCCTGACCATCGCGCGGGAGCGCAACGTGGTCGCCACCGACGAATTCCTGCTGTCGCCCGAGCCCTACCCCACCCGGGAGGCCTGGTGCCGGGAGCGCCTGGCCACCACCCGCGCCCGTCTCGAGAAACTCGACTGGATGACACCGACCGTCCTGGTGAACCATTTCCCGCTGGTCCGTGACCCCTGCGACGCGCTGTTCTACCCGGAGTTCGCGCTGTGGTGTGGAACCACCAAGACCGCCGACTGGCATACCCGCTACAACGCGGTCTGCTCGGTCTACGGTCACCTGCACATTCCCCGCACCACCTGGTACGACGACGTGCGCTTCGAGGAGGTGTCGGTGGGCTACCCGCGGGAGTGGCGGCGCCGCAAGCCGCACCACTGGCTGCGCCAGGTGCTGCCGGATCCGGAGTACGCGCCCGGATACCTCAACGACTTCGGCGGTCACTTCGAGATCACACCCGAGATGCGGCAGCAGGCCGCGCAGTTCCGGGAACGGTTGCGGCAGCGGCAATCACGATGACCGAGGACATGCTGGTTTCCTCGGTGCTGCCGGCATCGGACGGCCTGGCCTACGCGGAGGCGTACACCGATCCGCCCGGCCTCGCGCCGCTGCCCGAAGAGGAGCCGCTGATCGCGAGGTCGGTGGCCAAGCGCCGCAACGAGTTCGTCACCGTGCGGCACTGCGCGCGGGTCGCGCTGGGCGAGCTCGGCCTGCCGCCGGTGCCGATCCTCAAGGGCGACAAGGGCGAACCGTGCTGGCCCGACGGCGTGGTGGGCAGTCTCACCCATTGCACGGGCTATCGCGGTGCGGTCGTGGGTCGCGCCGAAGCGGTGCGCTCGGTGGGCATCGACGCCGAACCCCACGACGTGTTGCCCGACGGTGTGCTGAACGCGATCAGCCTGCCGGAGGAGCGGCACGAGATGGCCACGCTGCCCGAGGGCCTGCACTGGGATCGAATCCTGTTCTGCGCCAAGGAAGCAACGTACAAGGCGTGGTTCCCGTTGACCAAGCGCTGGCTGGGTTTCGAGGACGCCCACATCGTGCTCGACCTCGACCCGCCCGACGGGGGCACCTCCGGGGTCTTCGTGTCCAAGATCCTGATCGACGGGCGGGCGCTCGACGGCCCGCCGCTGACCGCGCTGAGGGGCCGGTGGTCGGTGGAGCGGGGGCTGGTGCTGACCGCCATCGTGCTATGACCTCCAGCAGCGGCCCGGGGATCGGTCCGGGACTAGTCCTCGTCGACAAGCCGGCCGGGATGACCAGCCACGACGTGGTCGGGCGCTGCCGGCGCATCTTCTCCACCCGCAGGGTGGGACACGCGGGAACGCTGGACCCGATGGCCACCGGCGTGCTGGTGATCGGCATCGACCGCGCCACCAAGATCCTGGGCCTGTTGACGGCGGCATCCAAGTCTTACGCCGCCACCGTCCGGCTCGGCCAGACGACGTCCACCGAGGACGCCGAAGGCGAAGTGCTGCAAAGTGTTTCGGCCGCGCACCTGACGCGGGACGCGATCGACGCCGCGGTCGCGGGCCTGCGCGGCGACATCGAGCAGGTGCCGTCGGCGGTCAGCGCCATCAAGGTGGACGGCCGCCGCGCCTACCGGCTGGTGCGCGAGGGCCAGACCGTCGAGCTCGCGGCCCGGCCGGTGCGCATCGACCGGTTCGAGGTGCTCGACGTCCGGCCCGCCGGTGAGTTCGTCGACGTGGACGTGGAGGTGGACTGCTCGTCGGGGACCTACGTTCGCGCGCAGGCCCGCGACCGCGGCGTCGATCGCGTCCCGCGTCAGG
>NZ_LZJG01000462.1:0-7533 GCF_001667785.1 Mycobacterium sp. E3247
GTGATCACCGGCATCAAGGTGTCGGTGGTGCTGTTGGTGGTCGTCGTCGGCGCCTTCTACATCAAGGGCTCCAACTATTCGCCCTTCATTCCCAAGCCCGAGTCGGGGCACGAGGCCTCGGGCATCAATCAGTCGGTGCTGTCGCTGCTGACCGGGGCGCACAGCAGCCACTACGGGTGGTACGGCGTGCTGGCGGGCGCGTCGATCGTGTTCTTCGCGTTCATCGGTTTCGACATCGTCGCGACCATGGCCGAGGAGACCAAGCGGCCCCAGCGCGACGTCCCGCGGGGCATCCTCGCGTCGCTGGCCATTGTCACCGTGCTCTACGTCGCGGTCTCGGTGGTGCTGTCCGGCATGGTCTCCTACACCCAGCTCAAGACGGTCCCCGGCCACAAGCCGGCGAACCTCGCGACGGCGTTCACCGCCAACGGGATCCACTGGGCCAGCAAGATCATCGCGATCGGGGCGCTGGCCGGGTTGACCACCGTGGTGATGGTCCTGATGCTCGGCCAGTGCCGCGTCCTGTTCGCGATGGCCCGCGACGGACTGTTGCCGCGGCGGCTGGCGAAGACCGGTGCGCGCGGCACACCGGTCCGGATCACCGTGCTGGTCGCGGTGGTGGTGGCGGCGACGGCGTCGGTGTTCCCCATCGCCAAGCTCGAGGAGATGGTCAACGTCGGAACCCTGTTCGCGTTCGTGCTCGTCTCGGCCGGCGTCATGGTGCTGCGGCGCACCCGCCCGGACCTGGAGCGCGGCTTCCGGGCTCCATGGGTGCCGGTCCTGCCGATCGCCTCGATCTGCGCCTGCGTCTGGCTGATGGTCAACCTCACCGCGCTGACCTGGGTGCGGTTCGGCGTCTGGCTGGCGGTGGGAACGGCGATCTACGTCGGCTACGGGTACCGGCACTCCGTGCAGGGCCGTCGCGAGGCCGACGGGGTCGCACCGCCCGCGCGCGCGGAACCCGGCACCGTGCCGTAACGGCGCCGGTTTACAAAACCGCGTCTCGTGTCTAGACACGAGACGCGGTAGGCGATATTGTCAATCCCCAGAGTGGCGTGACTCACAAGGAGGTTTGGCATATGACCACACTCGAACGGCAGGTGCACCCGGAGGCGTCCGAGCCGCCGGTCTGGCGGGACAAGAAGCGGCACCTGTGGCTCATGGGGCTGATCGCGCCGACGGCGTTGTTCGTGGTGCTGCCGCTGGTCTGGGCGATGAACTCACTCGGCTGGCAGACCGGCTCGCAGGCACTGCTGTGGATCGGGCCGATCCTGGTCTACGTCCTGCTGCCGATCCTGGACCTGCGCTTCGGGCCCGACGGGCAGAACCCGCCCGACGAGGTGATGGAGCAGCTGGAGAACGACAAGTACTACCGCTACTGCACCTACATCTTCATCCCGTTCCAGTACCTGAGCGTGGTCTTCGGCGCCTACCTGTTCACCGCCTCGAACCTGAGCTGGCTGGGCTATGACGGCGCGCTGGGCTGGGCGGGCAAGCTGGGCGTCGCCCTGTCGGTCGGCGTCCTCGGCGGCGTCGGCATCAACACCGCCCACGAGATGGGCCACAAGAAGGACGAGCTGGAGCGGTGGCTGTCCAAGATCACCCTGGCGCAAACCTGCTACGGCCACTTCTACATCGAGCACAACCGCGGCCACCACGTGCGCGTGTCCACCCCTGAGGACCCGGCGTCGGCGCGGTTCGGGGAGACGTTCTGGGAGTTCTTGCCGCGCAGCGTCTTCGGCAGCCTGCGCTCGTCGTTGCGGCTGGAGGCCCAGCGGCTGCGCCGGCAGGGGCGCAGCCCCTGGGACCCCAGGACGTATCTGTCCAACGACGTCCTCAACGCCTGGCTGCTGTCGATCGTGTTGTGGGGGGTCCTGATCGCGGTGTTCGGCCCGGCGCTGATCCCGTTCGTGGTCATCCAGGCCGTGTTCGGATTCAGCCTGCTCGAGTCCGTCAACTACCTCGAGCACTACGGGCTGCTGCGGCAGAAGCAGGCCAACGGACGCTACGAGCGCTGCACGCCCGTGCACAGCTGGAACTCCGACCACGTGGTCACCAACTTGTTCCTGTACCACCTGCAGCGGCACAGCGATCACCACGCCAACCCGACGCGCCGGTACCAGACGCTGCGCAGCATGGAGGGCGCGCCGAACCTGCCGAGCGGGTACGCGTCGATGATCTCGCTGACCTACATCCCGCCGCTGTGGCGCAGGGTGATGGACCACCGGGTGCTCGAGCACTACGACGGAGACATCACCAAGGTCAACATCCACCCGCGGGCGCGCAAGCGGGTACTGGCGAGGTACGGGGCATGAGTAGCTACCGCTGCCCGGGCTGCGGCTACACCTACGACGAGGCGAAAGGCGCTCCGCGGGAAGGGTTTCCCGCGGGCACGCCGTTCGCCGACATCCCCGACGACTGGGGCTGCCCGGACTGTGCGGTGCGCGAGAAGGCCGATTTCGATTGCTTAGGAGTGAGCCGGTGAGCGACTACAAACTGTTCGTCTGCGTGCAGTGCGGATTCGAATACGACGAGGCCAAGGGCTGGCCGGAAGACGGCATCGCGCCCGGGACCCGCTGGGACGACATCCCCGAGGACTGGAGCTGCCCGGACTGCGGCGCGGCGAAATCCGACTTCGAGATGGTGGAGATCGCCCGCTCGTGATCGGCGCGAGAGCGGCTCGAAAGCGGCTATTAAAGGGGCTATTGTCGCGCCTGTGAAGCGGATGCCCTACCCCGAGGCGTCGCGGGTGCTGCTGCGCGACTCGGTGCTGGACGCCATGCGGGAGTTGCTGCTGACCCGCGACTGGTCCGCCGTCACGCTATCGGACGTGGCCCGCGCCGCGGGCATCAGCCGGCAGACCATCTACAACGAGTTCGGTTCGCGGCAGGGCCTCGCGCAGGGTTATGCCCTGCGCCTGGCCGACCGGCTTGTCGACGCCGTGCAGGACGCCATCGACGCCAACGTCGGCAACATCTACGAGGCGTTCCTGCAGGGCTTCCGCGCCTTCTTCGCCGAGTCGGCGGCGGACCCGTTGGTGATCTCCCTGCTGACCGGGGTCGCCAAACCGGACCTGTTGCAGATCATCACCACCGACAGCGGGCCCATCATCACGCGGGCATCGGACCGGCTGAGCGCGTTCTTCACCCAGAGCTGGGTGGCCACCAGCGACTCCGACGCCGGCGTGCTGGCGCGGGCCATCGTGCGGCTGGCGATGAGCTACGTCTCGATGCCGCCCGAGGCCGACCACGACGTGGCGGCGGACCTGGCGCGGCTGATGACGCCGTTCGCGGAGCGTCACGGCGTCGTCAACGTCCCCTGACGCCCGGCCGCGGCCGCCGACTACAGTGGCGCAAGAGCGCATACCTAAGCTAAGTAATCCGCTGGGAACCCAAGCCGTAGTAAGGAATGAGACTTTTATGACGACGACCGAAAGTTCGCTGACCGCCGACGTCCGCAACGGCATCGATTTCAAGGTCGCCGACCTGTCGTTGGCGGAATACGGTCGCCGGGACATCGAACTGTCCGAGCAGGAAATGCCGGGTCTGATGTCGCTGCGCCGCGAATACCACGACGTGCAGCCCCTCAAGGGGGCGCGGATCTCGGGCTCGCTGCACATGACGGTGCAGACCGCCGTGCTCATCGAGACCCTCGTCTCGCTGGGCGCGCAGGTCCGGTGGGCGTCCTGCAACATCTTCTCCACCCAGGACCACGCCGCCGCCGCCGTGGTCGTCGGCCCGCACGGCACGCCCGAGGAGCCCAAGGGTGTCCCGGTGTTCGCCTGGAAGGGCGAGACGCTGGAGGAGTACTGGTGGGCCGCCGAGCAGATGCTCACCTGGCCGGACGAGCCGGCCAACATGATCCTCGACGACGGCGGCGACGCCACCATGCTGGTGCTGCGCGGTGCGCAGTACGAGAAGGCCGGCGTGGTGCCGCCGGCGGAGGACGACGACCCCACCGAGTGGAAGGTCTTCCTGGAGCTGCTGCGCAAGCGCTTCGAGACCGACAAGGACAAGTGGACCAAGATCTCCGAGTCGGTCAAGGGCGTCACCGAGGAGACCACCACCGGGGTGCTGCGGCTGTACCAGTTCGCGGCGGCCGGTGACCTGGCCTTCCCGGCGATCAACGTCAACGACTCGGTGACCAAGTCCAAGTTCGACAACAAGTACGGCTGCCGGCACTCGCTGATCGACGGCATCAACCGCGGCACCGACGTGCTGATCGGCGGCAAGAAGGTGCTGGTCTGCGGCTACGGCGACGTCGGCAAGGGCTGCGCCGAGTCGGTCAAGGGCCAGGGGGCGCGCGTCGTCGTCACCGAGATCGACCCGATCAACGCGCTGCAGGCGCTGATGGAGGGCTACGACGTCGAGACGGTCGAGGACGCGATCGGCAGCGCGGACATCGTCATCACCGCGACCGGCAACAAGGACATCATCACCCTCGAGCACATGAAGGCGATGAAGGACTATGCGGTGCTGGGCAACATCGGGCACTTCGACAACGAGATCCAGGTCGCCGCGCTGGAGCGCTCCGGCGCCACGAAGACCAACATCCGCCCGCAGGTCGACGTGTGGACCTTCCCCGACAGCGGCAAGTCGATCATCCTGCTGTCCGAGGGGCGGCTGCTGAACCTGGGCAACGCGACCGGCCACCCGTCGTTCGTGATGAGCAACAGCTTCTCCAACCAGGTGATCGCCCAGATCGAGCTGTGGACCAAGAACGACGAGTACGACAACGAGGTGTACCGGCTGCCCAAGCACCTCGACGAGAAGGTGGCCCGCATCCACGTCGAGGCGCTCGGCGGCAAGCTGACCAAGCTCACCAAGGAGCAGGCGGAGTACATCGGCGTCGACGTCGACGGTCCCTACAAGGCCGACCACTACCGCTACTGAGTCAGGTCGCTCGCCGGACGTGAAACTAGTTTCACGTCCGGCACCGAGTGTGAAAGTAACGTCACGCTCGACGGCCCGATAGGCTCGGCGCCGTGCTGATCGCGATCGAAGGGGTGGACGGCGCGGGCAAGCGGACGCTGTCCGAGGGCCTGCGCAAGGCCTTCGAGGCGGCCGGGAAGTCCGTGGCCATCACGGCCTTCCCGCGCTACGGCAAATCGGTGACCGCCGACGTCGCGGCCGAGGCCCTGCACGGCCGGCACGGTGACCTGGCGTCTTCGGTCTACGCGATGGCGATGCTGTTCGCGCTCGACCGGGCGGGCGCCGTGGACGACATCGAGGCGCTGGTCCGCGACCACGACGTGGTGATCCTGGATCGCTACGTCGCGTCCAACGCCGCCTACAGCGCCGCGCGCCTGCACGAGGGAGCCGGCGGGGCGGCCGCCGCCTGGGTGCTCGAGCTGGAGTACCGGCGGCTGCGGCTGCCCGCGCCCGACTGGCAGGTGCTGCTCGCGGTGCCGGCGGAGCTGGCCGGGCAGCGCGCGCGCAGCCGGGCCCAGTCCGACCCGGGGCGGGCGCGTGACAGCTACGAACGCGACGACGAACTGCAGCTGCGCACCGGCGCGGTCTACGCGGAGCTGGCCGCCGCGGGCTGGGGCGGGCCCTGGCTGGTCGCCGACGCGGACGTCGATCCGGCCCGGCTGGCCGCCACCCTCATCGGTGCCAAGGACGTGCCGGCGACCGTCCGGGAGGGCACGCCGGGGGCGCCGGGCAGGGGTTTTTGACCGGATTTGGCTCCATATTTGCGGCTCGGCCCAAGAAACGCCCGTGTGGCGCGCCAATTTTGTCCCGATCTGGTGACACCATGGATGCCATGAGGCAAAGGATCTTAGTCGTCGATGACGACGCTTCGCTGGCCGAGATGCTCACCATCGTGTTGCGTGGGGAGGGTTTCGACACCGCGGTCATCGGTGACGGTACCCAGGCCCTGACTGCGGTGCGCGAACTGCGCCCCGATTTGGTACTCCTGGACCTGATGCTGCCGGGCATGAACGGCATCGACGTGTGCCGCGTGCTGCGCGCCGACTCCGGTGTGCCGATCGTGATGCTGACCGCCAAGACCGACACCGTGGATGTGGTGTTGGGTCTGGAGTCGGGCGCCGACGACTACATCATGAAGCCGTTCAAGCCCAAGGAGCTGGTGGCCCGGGTGCGGGCGCGGCTGCGGCGCAACGACGACGAGCCCGCCGAGATGCTTTCCATCGCCGACGTCGAGATCGACGTGCCGGCGCACAAGGTGACGCGCAACGGCGAGCAGATCTCCCTGACGCCGCTGGAGTTCGACCTGCTGGTCGCGTTGGCGCGCAAACCGCGCCAGGTGTTTACTCGTGATGTGCTGCTCGAACAGGTGTGGGGCTACCGGCACCCGGCGGACACCCGCCTGGTGAACGTGCACGTCCAGCGTCTGCGGGCCAAGGTTGAGAAGGACCCGGAGAACCCGACCGTGGTGCTGACCGTTCGAGGAGTGGGATACAAGGCCGGACCTCCGTGATCCGGGGGCGCCATTGATCTGGGGCTCTCGGCGACGCACTAGGAGCCGTTGGGGGCGCTCGGGCCCCATGACCCGCGGCATGGGTGCGGTGAGTCGCGCCGTCGCCGCTGCCTGGCGCCGGTCGTTGCAGCTGCGTGTCGTCGCGCTGACGCTCGGCATGTCGCTGGCGGTGATCCTCGCGCTCGGCTTCGTGCTGACCTCTCAGGTCACCAACCGTGTGCTCGACGTCAAGGTCAAGGCCGGCATCGAGCAGATCGAGCGCGCGCGCACCACCGTCGGCGGGATCGTCAGCGGCGAGGAGACGCGCTCGCTGGACAGCAGTCTGCAGCTGGCCCGCAACACGCTGACGTCGAAGACCGACTCGGCGTCGGGCGCGGGGCTGGCCGGCGCGTTCGACGCGGTGCTGATCGTGCCCGGTGACGGGCCCCGCGCGGCGACCACGGCCGGCCCGGTCGACCAGGTGCCCAATGCCCTGCGCGGCTTCGTCAAGGCCGGGCAGGCGTCGTACCAGTACGCCACCGTGCACACCGACGGCTTCTCGGGCCCGGCGCTGGTCATGGGCACGCCGGCGTCGTCGCAGGTGGCCAACCTGGAGCTTTATCTGATCTTCCCGCTGAAGAACGAGCAGGCCACCATCACGCTGGTCCGCGGCACGATGATCACCGGCGGCGCGGTGCTGCTGGTGCTGCTCGCCGGGATCGCGCTGCTGGTGTCCCGCCAGGTCGTGGTGCCGGTGCGGTCGGCCTCGCGGATCGCCGAGCGGTTCGCCGAGGGGCACCTGTCCGAACGCATGCCGGTGCGCGGCGAGGACGACATGGCCCGGCTGGCGGTGTCCTTCAACGACATGGCGGAGAGCCTGTCCCGGCAGATCACCCAGCTCGAGGAGTTCGGCAACCTGCAGCGCCGGTTCACCTCGGACGTCAGCCACGAGCTGCGCACCCCGCTGACCACCGTGCGGATGGCCGCCGACCTCATCTATGACCACAGTGCCGACCTCGACCCGACGCTGGCGCGCTCCACCGAGCTGATGGTCAACGAGCTGGACCGGTTCGAGTCGCTGCTCAACGACCTGCTGGAGATCTCCCGGCACGA
>NZ_LZJG01000463.1:0-5821 GCF_001667785.1 Mycobacterium sp. E3247
CCGGCGCAGTGACGGCGCTGGTTACCGGAGGCGCGTCCGGGATCGGCCGTGAAGTCGCCGCACGACTGCGCGAAGCGGGGCACGACGTCGTGGTGTGGGACCTCGCCGGCGCCGACATCGCCTGCGACGTCAGCGATCCCGACGCGGTGTCGGCCGTTATGGCGCAAACCGTGCGCGACCACGGCGCGCCCACCCGAGTCGTGACCTGCGCCGGCATCGGCGCCTCGGGCCTGCTGCTCGAACAGTCGCCCGCAGAATGGAACCGGGTGTTGGCCGTCAACCTCACGGGCACCTGGCTGACGATCCGCGCCGCGGCGCGGGCGATGATCGACGCCGGGGTGGGCGGCTCGGTCGTTGCCGTCTCCAGCATCAGCGGTACCCTCGCCGACCGCGATATGGGCGCCTACTGCGTGTCCAAGGCGGGGGTGGACATGTTGGTGAAGGTCGCCGCGGCGGAGTGGGGCGGGCACGGCATCCGGGTGAACGCCGTCGGCCCGGGTGTCACGCGCACGCCGATGCTGGCCAAACCCGAAACAGCTGCCCGGCTGGGTGGAGGCCCTGTCCGAACGGACCGCATTGGGCGGTTTGGGGGACGCCGCCGACGTGGCCGGCGCGATCGTGGGCGTGCTCGAATTGCCTTGGGTGACCGGCCAAGTCGTGCATGCCGACGGCGGCCTGGCGCTGCACAGCCCCATCGACGCCTACGGCCAATTGCAGCGGGTGATGGGCCGAAAGGGCCTCAGCTGATCCCGAAATCGATGATGCCGCGGACGATCTTGCCGTTGCGAAGGTCGTCGTAGGCGTCGTTGATCTCCTCGAGGCGATAGCGCCGGGTGATCATCTCGTCGAGCTGAAGTTGTCCGGTTTGATAGAGCCGGGCGAGCCGCGAGATGTCCGCCCTCGGGTTGCACGAGCCGAATATCGTTCCGGCCAGCGTCTTGTTCATCAGGATGAAGTCCTGCAGATCGATCTTGACCGAGCGGGTGAGCTGGGACGTCATGCCGGTGAGCACACACGTCCCGCCTTTGCGGGTGAGCTGCAGCGCATCGCGCACATCCTCGGCGGTGATCAGCGACGGTGAGACCACCACGGCGTCGGCCATGACGCCATAGGTCAAATCCCGCACCAGGTCCTGCGCCTCGGCGACCGTGGCGGCGCTGTGGGTCGCGCCGAACTGCAAAGCGGATTTCTGCTTGAATTCCACCGGGTCCACCGCGACGATCTGCGCGGCACCGCTGATCCGCGCACCCTGGATCGCGCCGGTGCCGATCCCGCCAGCTCCGATGACGACGACGGTGTCACCGCCCCGCACGCCGGCGCGATTGGCGGCCGAACCGTAGCCGGTCGGAATGGCGCACGACAGCAACGCGCTCGGAGCCAGCGGCAGCTGCGGCTCGATCTTCACCAGTGAATTCGTCGACACCACAGTGTGTTCGGCGAACGCACCGACCTTCGCCAGATGTCCGAGCGGCCGCCCGTCGGCGGTGTGATGACGGAAGGTGCCGTCGGTGGGCATGCCCGGCGTCAGGGTGAAGGCGCCGACATCGCAGATGTATTCCATGCCCGTCGCACACCACCGGCACTGGCCGCACACCGCGACGAACGACATCACCACGTGGTCTCCGGGGGCGAAGTCCGTTACACCATCGCCGACTTGCCGCACGATGCCCGATCCCTCGTGTCCGCCGATCGTCGGGAACATGGTCGGCAGGCCGAGGGATCGCATCACCTCGTTGGGTGCCGACATGTCACCCTTGAGGATGTGATCGTCGGAGTGGCACAGCCCGGCCGCCGCCATCTCGACCAGGACTTCGCCGGCGCGCGGCGGATCGAGTTCGATTTCCTCGACGGACCAGGGTCCGCCGACGTCGTGTAGGAGCGCTCCCTTAGTTTTCAAGCGGCTTCCTATGCGGCCGGGGAGAAGGTGACCGGAAGCTTGTTGGGGGAGCGGAAGGTCAGCCCGACGATCTTGGACTCCTGGCCGGTTCCGTCGTCGGCCACCAAGGCCAGGTCCTTGACGCGGTCGAACAGGCTGTTCAACATGACGCGCGTCTCGAGCCGGGCCAAGTGCATGCCGAGACACATGTGGATGCCGCCGGCGAAGGCGATGTGTGCTTGGCGCGGCCGGCGGATGTCGAAGGTGTTGGGGTCGGTCCAGCGGGTCTCGTCTCGGTTGGCCGATCCCATGCACATATCGATCTGAGCGTTCGATGGGATTGTCTTGCCGCCGATTTCGACTTCTTCGGTCGTCGTCCGCATGACCATCGTCAGAGGGGTTTCGAAGCGCAGGCCCTCTTCGATCGCCATCGGAATCAGCGACCGGTCGTGGTAGACGAGGGCCAGTTGCTCGGGGTGGGTCAGCAACAGGTACAGCAGGTTGCCCGACGAGCGGTAGGTGGTCTCCAGTCCGGCCGGCAGCAGTAGCCGCAGGAACGCGATGATCGCCTCGTCGCTGAGTTTTTCGCCGTCGATCTCGGCGGTGACCAGGTCGCCGATGATGTCGTTCGTGGGTTTGCGACGTCGCTGTTCGACCTGTTCGAGGAAGTAGCCGTGTAACTCCACCGCCGCGTTGAGCCCGGCGACGATGTCGGTCGGGATGGAGATGAGATCGAGGGACAGCCGTCGGAAGAAGTCGAGATCTTCGGGGGGCAGCCCGAGCAGGGTGGAGATGATCCGGGTGGGGAATTCGAACGTCACCGCCTTGACCAGGTCGGCGTGGCCGTCGTTCTTGATCTCGTCGACCAATCGATCGCACACCGGTCCGATGACCGACGGCTCCCAGCGTTCCAGCGCGGTGGCGCGGAAGGCCTTGGCCACCAGGTTGCGGTGGTCGTGGTGTTCCTTGCCGCCCATCGCCAGGATGGTGTGTCCCATCACCAAACCGATGGTCTCGTCGTACTTGTGGGAGCTGAAGATGCGGTCGTCACGGAACGCCTGGAACACCGGGTCGTAGCCGAACAGCACCCACTCGTCGTCCGGCCGCAGCTCTTCCGGCATCTGCGAGTGGTCCGCCAGCGCGCCGTGCCACACCGGGTCCGTGCGCCTCATGTATTCGAAGAACGGATAGGGGCTGGTCTCGCCGGTGAGGTCGAGCGTGGCGGGCTGGTTGGCGGGGTCGGTGCTGAGCGTCATCAGCGCTCCTCCTGAGCAGCCGGTAAGCGGATTGGATACGCCGGGAATATCGCTATCATAGTATAAATAGCAACTAAGCCCAACGGCTTGTCGAGGTTACCGTAACGGGCACAGTATTGATGCTGGTGGCGTCCTGAGGTGGTGAGGTGAATGCCCGAGCGGCGATTTGTGTGTTCGCTGGACGATCTGCCGCCCGGCGGGATGAAGCTGGTCGACGTCGGGAAGTTCGGCGTCGGCGTGTACAACGTGCGCGGCGAGTTGTATGCGATCGTGAATTACTGCTCGCACGAGGGCGCCCCGCTGTGTCTCGGTCTGCTCGGTGGCACCAACGAGTTCGCCCCCGACGAACCCGGCGGGCTGCGCAGGGTACGCGACGGCCAGATCGTCCGATGCCCCTGGCACAACTGGGAATTCGACATCACCACCGGGCAAAACCTCGCCGACCCCACGCGTCGCGTCCGCACCTACCCGGTCGACGTCACCGACGGGGAGGTGTACCTGACCGCATGATCATCGATGCCAACGTGCAACCGCACTTCCGCTACAACGCCGAGATCCGGCGCTATCTCCCGGCCGCGCACCAGTTGCGGTCGATTCCCGACGTCGAACAGCAGTGGTACCAAGCGCCCGGCGGCGACTACCGGCAAGACCTCTACGGGGAGCACTACCCGGGGTCGGACCCCGACACCGTCCGTCGCCACCTGTTGGCACACGGTGTCGACTACGCCATCCTCAACCCGCTGACCCGCGGCAACATCGCCGACTACCTGCTCAACAGCCGCATCTGCGCGGCGATCAACGACTGGTTGCTCGACCGTTGGCTCGAACCCGACTCCGCCGACCGGTTCCGGGGCACCATCCGCGTCAACCCGGAAGACCCCAAGGCAGCCGTCGCGGAGATCGAGCGCCTGGCCGGTCACCCGAAGCTGGTACAGGTGGGCGTTCCGATGCAGTCCCGCGAGCCCTACGGCAAGCCGATGTTCGAGCCGATTTGGGAGGCCGCCGCCGCCCACGGGCTGCCGGTGGCGGTACGCATCAACGGCGGCAACGGCGTCGACTACCCGCCCACGTTCGCCGGGCACGCCCACACCTATCCCGGCTACGCGGCGTTCATGCCGCTGAACTACTTCGTGCATTTGGCCACCCTCATCGTCGAGGGCGTGTTCGGCAGGCACCCCGGCCTGAAGTTCGTCTTCGCCGACGGCGGCTACGACATCCTCACCCCGTTGATCTGGCGGCTGGACACCTTCTGGGTGTCGATGCGCGATCAGACGCCGTGGGTCGACCGTTACCCGAGCGAATACCTGCCTGGCCACGTCCGGTTCTGCTCGTCGGCGTTCGACGGACCGACCGACACCGGCGACATGCAGCGCTGGATGGAGTTCAGCGGCAAGTCCGACCTGCTGATGTACGGCTCGGCGTATCCGCATTGGTCGACTTCGGCGCCGGAGGCGATCGCCGACGGGCTGGATGGCGCCCAGCGCGAAAAGATGTTGTGGCGCAACGCCAGTGAACTCTACGGGCTCAAGGAGCGTGTGTGATGACGACGATCGAACGGGTCGATTCACCGACCGGTCAAGAGGACGAGATAGCGGTCACCATCGTCGACACCGACGTACACCCGTTGCCGGTGTCGGCCGACGTGCTCAAGTCCTACGCGCCGGCCGAATGGGTGGACAAGATCTGGCCGACGGGCAACGCGGTCAGCCCGGTGCCGCATTTCTACGACACGCCCGACTCGTACAAGACCATGTCGCTGCGGATGGACGCCGCCCCGCCGGGTGGCGGGGTCGCCGGCACCGACCCCGAGTTCGCCGCCAAGCAGTTGCTGCTCGACGCCGGCGTCAGCATCGCGACGCTGGAGCCGATGTGCGACGCCCAACTGCCACGGGCGGAACACATTCTGAAATCCGCCTACAACGACTGGCTCGCCGACGTCTGGCTCGACAAGAACAATGGGCACGGCCGCTGGCGCGGATCGATCAGCGTCAGCGCGCAGACCCCCGAGCAGGCGGCGCGCGAGGTCGAACGGTGGGCGGGCCACCCCTACATGGCCCAGGTGCTGATGACACCGCAGACCCGTGGGATCCCCTTCGGGAACCCCCATTTCGACCCGCTCTACCAAGCCGCGGCGCGCAACGGCTTCCCGGTGGCCACCCACCTGATGGGTCAGACGCCGTTCGAGCTGATCCCGCTGTATCCCGTTGGCAACCCCGCACACTGGCACGACTTCTTCGCGTCCTGGCCACTGCTGTACGTCTCGCATCTGATGAGCCTGGTGTTCGACGGCGCTTTCGACCGCCACCCCGAGCTGCGGGTGGTGTTCGTCGAAGGTGGCTTCACGTGGGCGATGCCGGTGATGTCGCGGATGGACCGCATCTGGGAGGCTCGCCGCGGCGACCTGCCCCACGTGCGGCGCCGCCCCTCGGAGTATGTGCGCGAACACGTTCGATTCACCACCCAGCCGCTGGAAGACGCCGACACCGTGCACTTCCGCGAGTACCTGGAGATGATGGACCTGGGCGACAACCTGATGTTCTCGACGGACTACCCGCACTGGAGCTACGACTCGCCCACCTATGCGATCAACCGATTCCCGGCCGACCAACGGGAGCGGATCATGCGCGGCAACGCGACCGCGCTCTATGGCCTGCCGGCGACGGTCAGGGCGCTACCCGGGGAACGGTGA
>NZ_LZJG01000464.1:0-17314 GCF_001667785.1 Mycobacterium sp. E3247
GCCGTCGCGGACACCAGCCGGGCGCCGGCCACCCAGCCCATCCCGGTTTGCACCACCGGGTGCTCGACACCGACCAGTTCGGTCAGCGGCGTGCGCAACTTCATACCCACCGCCGACGATGCAGAGCGAAGCGATGAGGAGGAGGCGGAACAATCATCAACGGATCTCCCTGTCGCGCAGGGATTTCGGATCGATCACCTCGCGGATCAGGCGGAGCTCTTCGTCCGTCGGCAGCCTGGTCTCGCCCGCCTCGTCCACGCCGTGCACCTCGAACGACGTGGCCTCACGAACCTCGTCGGGCGATACCCCCGGGTGCAGCGTCAGCGCCCGCATGGTGTGGTCGGGGCCGCCGAAGTCGAACACCCCGAGGTTGGACACCACCCGGTAGGTGTTGGCGAAGCGGAACGCCGGATTGTCCGGGTCCACCTTGTCCCAGCCGATGCCGCAGACCACGTCGACCGCCTCGCAGAACACCCGCTTGGAGTGGTTGCCCACCCAATAGCTGGTGGCGTGGTTGATCGCGTTCCCCGGCGCACCCCGCAGGCCGAACATCTGCCGGGTCGGGTGTTGCAGTGGACCGAACGCGGAAATGTTCTGATTGCCAAAGCGGTCAACCTGATTGGCGCCCATCACCACGTGCCGGCGTCCCCAGGCCAGCGTTTCGAACACCCGGCCGAACGGCATCCAGCCCTCGACGGGCCCCGTCTTGCCCAGCGCCGGGGTGTCCGCGAGCAACTGCGCCTCGCCGTCGGTCAGCAGGATGTCCGGTGAAAAGGTCAGCCGCGCAAGGCGGGCCCCGACCGAGGCCATGTTGGTCATCGGGCTGACCATGATCTCGCCCGCTCCGGCGAACAAGTCGGCGCACGCGGCTGCGCACACTTCGGCGCGGGTGCTGCTCACTTGGCGGCCTCCTCTGCGAATGCGCGAACGGCCGCCTGGTAGTCGTCCTCGCTGCCGGACAGGTAGGTCTGGACGAACTTCTGCCAGCCCTCTTCGGTCGAGGCGGCTTCGGCGTAATGCCGCTGGAATTTCTCGTCGCGGCCGTAATCCGGCGCGGCGGTGGTGAAGTGGGCGCCACCCGGCGCCTCCACCACGGATTCGACCATCATCCGGTTCACCAGCAGGGCCTGCGGGGGAACGGCCTTGACCAGCTCCTCGGTGGAGACGACGCGCTCCACCGACAGGAAGCGCTTGTCGGCGGCCATCAGGAACAGGTCGTCGAAGTAGGGATCGATCCCGGTGTAGGCCGCATTGCCGCGGGAGTCACCGAGATTGAGGTGGACGAACGCCGCGTCCAGGCGCAGCGCCGGCATCGCGATCAGCGTCTCGTGACCGCCCTCGGGCGCGGCGTACGGGCTGGTCACGGTCCGCAGCTCGCCCTCCCAGAAGTCGGGCACCGAGCTGCCCAGCCCGGCCCGGATCGGCAGGAACGGCAGGCGTTGCGCGGCCGCCTGCAGGCCGCACCGCAGCATGCCCTCGTCCATCTCGCGGGCCTCGATCGCGCCGCTGGTACGGGCCTTGGCGAACCAGGGGTCGTAGAAGGGCGGGGAGTCCAGCGAGACGAAGCCGTAGTAGGCGCGTTTCACCTTGCCGGCCGAGCACAGCAGGCCCAGATCCGGGCCACCGTAGGTGACGATGGTCAAGTCTTTGATGTCGGTGCGCAGCATGGCCCGCACGAACGCCATCGGCTTGCGCCGCGAACCCCAGCCGCCGATGCCGATC
Source organism: Mycobacterium sp. E3247 (assembly GCF_001667785.1). Lineage (NCBI taxonomy): Bacteria > Bacillati > Actinomycetota > Actinomycetes > Mycobacteriales > Mycobacteriaceae > Mycobacterium > Mycobacterium sp. E3247. The sequence continues at coordinate 1,723 of NZ_LZJG01000464.1, forward strand.
GTCATGCCGCTGCGCAGTTGGGCGACGACCTCGTCCAGGCTGGTCCTCTTGTCGCTCACTTGTCCTTGCCCTTCGCCGTACCGGCGAACGCGTCGCGGTGCTCGTCGGCCACTCCGGCCAGATTGAGCTCGAACGTAAACCCTTGCTCCATGCGGTAACTCGAGTTGACCCGCTGCACGTCGATGAGGTTGAGCGCCTCCTTGGCCGCGCGGATGACGCGGGTGTCCTTGGCGGCGATGTCGCGGGCGACCCGTAACGCCGCCTCGTCCAGTTGGTCGCGCGGCACCACCTCGTGCACCGAACCGAAGTGGTGCAGGGTGGCGGCGTCCACGGTGGCGGCGGTGAAGAAGAGCCGCCGCATCAAATGCTGGGGCACCAACCGGGACAGGTGGGTGGCCGCGCCCAGGGCGCCGCGCTCCACCTCGGGCAGTCCGAACGTGGCGTCGTCGGAGGCCACGATGACGTCGGAGTTGCCGACCAGGCCGATGCCGCCGCCGACGCAGAACCCGTTCACGGCGGAAACGACCGGCACCGCGCATTCATAGACCGCGCGGAAGGCGGCGAAGCAACCGCGGTTGGCGTCGATCAGCGCGGTGAATCCCTCGGTGCGCTGCATCTCCTTGATGTCGACCCCGGCGTTGAACCCGCGGCCCTCGGCCCGCAGGATGACGACGTGGGTCTCGGGATCGTGGCCGGCGGCCGTGATGACGTCGGCCAGTTCGAACCAGCCGCGCGACGGGATGGCGTTGACCGGGGGAAAGTCGACGGTGACCGCGACGATGCCCGGTTCGGTGGTTGTGGATGTGATGGGCAAGGTGCCACTTCCTTGTGGGGTAACTACCTAAGCAAGCACTTGCTTGGTACGCTAGCACAGTGACTCGCGCCGAAGTACCCGACGCCATCGACTTGGGGCTGGCCGGCCGGGTGGTTCTGGTCACCGGCGGGGTCCGCGGCGTGGGCGCCGGCATCAGCTCGGTCTTCGCCGGGCAGGGCGCGACCGTCATCACCTGCGCGCGGCGGTCCGTCGAGGGCCTGCCCTACGAGTTCCATTCCTGCGACGTCCGGGACGACGACGCCGTCAAGGCGCTGATCGACGCCATCGTCGACAAGCACGGCCGGCTCGACGTGGTGGTCAACAACGCCGGCGGTTCGCCGTACGTGCTGACCGCGGAATCCAGCGCGAAGTTCAACCGCAAGATCATCGAGCTCAATCTGATTGGCGCGCTGTCGGTTTCGCAACATGCTAACGAGAAGATGCAACAGCAGGACAGCGGCGGGTCGATCGTCAACATCTGCAGTCTGTCCGGTCGACGGCCGTCGCCCGGCACGGGTGCGTACGGGGCGGCCAAGGCCGGCCTGGAGAGCCTGACCCAGACGCTGGCGGTGGAGTGGGGGCCGAAGGTCCGGGTGAACGCCTGCGTGGTCGGCATGGTGGAGACCGAGCAGTCCGAACTGTTCTACGGTGACGCCGAGTCCATCGCCGCGATCTCGAAGAACGTGCCCCTGGGCCGGTTGGCCAAACCCGACGATATCGGTTGGGCCGCGGCATTTTTGGCATCGGCCGCCGCGTCCTACATCAGTGGCGCCTCGCTGGAGGTGCACGGCGGTGGCGAGCCGCCGCACTACCTGGCCACCACGAACGCCAGCGCGATCAAGTAGAGGAGACACGAACAATGGGAGTGGTTGACGGCCGCGTCGTCATCGTCACCGGAGCGGGCGGCGGTATCGGTCGCGCGCATGCGCTGGCCTTCGCGGCCGAGGGCGCGCGCGTGGTGGTCAACGACATCGGCGTGGGCCTCGACGGTTCACCGGCCGGTGGCGGCAGCGCTGCCCAGGGCGTGGTCGACGAAATCACCGCGGCCGGTGGCGAAGCCGTCGCCGACGGATCCAACGTCGCCGACTGGAACCAGGCGGCCGGCCTGATCCGAACGGCCATCGAGACCTTCGGCGGGCTCGACGTTCTGGTCAACAACGCGGGCATCGTGCGCGACCGGATGATGGCCAACACCAGCGAGGAGGAGTTCGACGCCGTCATCGCCGTGCATCTCAAGGGTCACTTCGCCACGATGCGGCACGCGGCGTCGTACTGGCGCGGGCTGTCCAAAGAGGGCAAGGCCGTCGACGCGCGGATCGTCAACACCAGTTCGGGCGCCGGCCTGCAGGGCAGCGTCGGACAGGGCAACTACAGCGTAGCCAAGGCGGGCATCGCCGCGATGACGCTGGTGGGTGCCGCCGAAATGGGACGCTACGGCGTCACCGTCAACGCCATCGCACCGTCGGCGCGCACCCGCATGACGGAGACCGTCTTCGCCGAGATGATGGCAACGCAGGACCAGGATTTCGACGCGATGGCGCCCGAGAACGTCTCGCCGCTGGTGGTGTGGCTGGGCAGCGCCGAATCCCGCGACGTCTCCGGGAAGGTGTTCGAGGTCGAGGGCGGCAAGATCCGGGTCGCGGAGGGCTGGGCGCACGGGCCGCAGATCGACAAGGGTGCAAGATGGGACCCCGCGGAATTGGGGCCCGTCGTCGCCGAGCTGCTCGCCAAGGCGCGCCCACCGGTCCCGGTGTACGGCGCCTAGTGCCTTGCGCCGAACGTGCACTCAGCGCGACGTTTCGGTCGATTTGTCGCCCTGACTACACGCTCGGGGCGACGGCCGCGCCCGCCTAACCCGCCGGGTCGCAGATCACCACCGGGATCACCCGATCGGTCCAGGACCGGTAGTCGCCGAACGACGGGTACATGGCGTCCAGCTTCGGCCAGTACTCCGCGCGCTCGGCCTCCGTGGCATCGCGGGCCTGCAGTCGCAGCACCTCGTCCTTGATCTGGACCGAGACCTTGGGATTGGCCTTCAGGTTGAGGTACCACAGCGGGTGTTTGTCGCTGCCGCCCTTCGATGCGACCAATACCACCCGGTTCCCTTCGCGCAGGTAGAGCAGCGGGCTCACGCGAGGTTCACCCGTTTTGCGGCCCGTCGTGGTGAGCAGCGCGACCGGAGCGTTCTGGAAGGTGCCGCCGAATCTCCCGTTGCTCAGCCGGTAGATCCACGTGTTGCCCTTGGCCATCCACTTGATGATGAAGCCGACCCAAGGCGCATTCAAAGAGCGTGGCTTCGGTTTGGGCATGTGGGTCCTTAGCGCTGGATAAACGGTTGGAAGCGAACCTTGATGTGGTGGATTTCGGCTTTCCCGCTTGGGCTTTCGGCGGGAATCACGAACATCTCTTCGACCCGCGCGGCCAGCCGCCGGGCGCCGAACGCCGCCTTGGTCAGCACGGTATACGCCGCGTGCACCGCGTCGCCCTCGATCCGGTAGTCGGGCGGCGTGGTGTCGGCGAGCAATCGGTACTGCGCCCCGCGATTGAGGCTGCGGCGCAGGTGGTTTCCGGAGAACCCGTTCTTGATCCCCTGCTCGACGCGGGTGCATCGGGCGGCGAACGGAACGGAGTCACCGTCATGGCTGACGAGCGCGTCGATGTACGACTGCGCCGCGGCGATGCGGCTGGATTCGGAGACGATCAAGACGGGCTAGATGCGCTCGATGATCGTGCCGGTGGACAGGGCGCCGCCCGCGCACATGGTGATGAGCGCGGTGCTCTGGTCGGTGCGCTCCAGCTCGTGCAGCGCGGTGGTGATCAGCCGGCTGCCGGTGCTGCCCACCGGGTGGCCCAACGCGATGGCCCCGCCGTTGACGTTGACCCGCGCCATGTCGGGCTCGTGCACCCGCGCCCACGACAGCACAACGGACGCGAACGCCTCGTTGATCTCGACGAGGTCGATGTCACCCATCTTCATGCCGGCCTTCTCCAGCACCTTGGCCGTCGACTGCACCGGGCCGTCCAGGTGGTAGTAGGGCTCAGCGCCGACCAGCGCCTGGCTGACGATGCGTGCCCGCGGACGCAGCCCGAGAGCCTTGGCCTTGTCCTCGTCCATCCACAGCACGGCCGCGGCCCCGTCGGAGATCTGCGAGGACGTTCCCGCGGTGTGAAACCCGCCCTCGATGACCGGCTTGAGCGCGGAAAGGCCCGAGAGCGTGGTTTCGCGCAGGCCCTGGTCGCGGGAGATGGTGACCCGCTCCGAGGTCGGTTGCTTGTTCTCGTCCAGTGCCGGCGCCTCGATCGGCGAGATCTCGCGATCGAAACGGCCCTCCTCCCACGCCTGCTTGGCCTTGGCCTGGGACTGGTACCCGAACTCGTCGAGGTCGTCGCGGGTGATGCCACGCCGCTTGGCGATCCGCTCGGCCGCGGTGAACTGGTCGGGCAGGTCGATGTCCCACGACGCGGGCCGCAGGATGCTGCGGTCGGGGCCCGCATTGGCGCCGAGGCCGACGCGGCTCATGGCCTCGATGCCGCACGCGATACCGACGTCGATGGCGCCCGCCGCGATCAGGCCGGCGATCAGGCCGTTGGCCTGCTGGCTGCTGCCGCACTGGCAGTCCACGGTCGTGGCGCCGACGTGGTCCGGCAGCCCGGCGACCAGCCAGCTAACCCTGGTGATGTTGTTGGACTGCTCGCCGAACTGCGTCACGCAGCCGCCGATCACCTGTTCGACATCGCCCGCGTCGATGCCGGCCTTCTCCACTAGTGCCTTCTGCACCGCACCGAGAAGCTCGGTGGCGTGCAGTCCTGACAGCCAGCCGTTCCGCTTGCCGATCGGGCTGCGGGTGGCTTCGACGATTACCGGGTTACCCATTCCGTCAGGCTAGAACACGTTTCATTACTCTGACAAGCGAGGATGATGACCTGCCTTTTATCTGCCTAGGAGCCGTGTTTTACTGGCACTAGAACACGTTGCAATTGAGGAGCGCACACATCATGGCACCCCCCAACATTCCCGCCGACTTCGACTTCCTGGACCCCGACGTCAACCTCGCGGGCTTGCCCGTGGAGGAACTCGCCTTGCTGCGCAAGGCGGAACCGATCCACTGGGTCGACATCCCGAACGGCGCGGGCGGGTTCGAGGACCACGGCTATTGGATCGTCACCAAGCACGCCGACGTCAAGGAGGTGTCGAAACGCAGCGACATCTTCTCCAGCTGGATGAACGGCGCCATCCCGACCTGGCCGCCGGAGATGAAGCGCGAGCAGGTCGAACTGCAGCGCAGCGTCATGCTCAACATGGACGCGCCGCACCACACGCGGCTGCGCAAGATCATCTCCCGCGGGTTCACGCCGCGGGCCATCGGGCGGCTGGAAGCCGAACTGGCCCAGCGCGCCCAGAACATCGCCAAGACGGCCGCGGCCGAGGGCAGCGGTGACTTCGTCGAGCAGGTCTCGTGCGAGCTGCCGCTGCAGGCCATCGCCGGCCTGCTCGGCGTCCCGCAGGAGGATCGCGACAAGCTGTTCCGCTGGTCCAACGAGATGACCGGCGGCACCGACCCCGAGTACGCCCACGTCGATCCGGCCCAGTCGTCCATGGAGCTGATCACGTACGCGATGGCCATGGCGGAGGAGCGGGGCAAGAACCCCACCGACGACATCGTCACCACGCTCGTCCAGGCCGACATCGAGGGTGAAAAGCTCTCCGATGACGAGTTCGGTTTCTTCGTGGTCATGCTCGCCGTCGCGGGCAACGAGACCACGCGGAACTCGATCACCCACGGCATGATCGTCATGGCGAACAACCCCGATCAATGGGAGCTCTTCAAGAAGGAGCGCCCGTCGACCACCGCCGACGAGATCATCCGGTGGGCCACCCCGGTATCGGCCTTCCAGCGCACCGCCAGCGAGGACACCGAGCTGGCCGGCGTGCAGATCAAGAAGGGCCAGCGTGTGGTGATGTCCTACCGTTCGGCCAATTTCGACGAAGAGGTATTCGAGGACCCGCACACCTTCAACATCCTGCGCGACCCGAACCCCCACGTCGGTTTCGGCGGAACGGGTGCGCACTACTGCATCGGCGCGAACCTGGCGCGCATGACCATCAACCTGATCTTCAACGCTGTCGCCGACCACATGCCGGACCTCAAGCCGATCGGCGAGCCCGAGCGGCTGCGGTCGGGCTGGCTCAACGGGATCAAGCACTGGCAGGTCGACTACGCCGGAACCGCGCGGTGATTTCCTGATGGACTTCAACCTGACCGCGACGCAACAGGCCGTCGCCGACGTGGTGACCTCGGTGCTGGGCCGGGACCTGAGCTGGGACGCGTTGGTCAGTGGGGGCGTGACCGCGCTGCCGGTGCCCGAGCGGCTCGGCGGCGACGGCGTGGGGCTGCCCGAGGTCGCCACGGTGCTGACCGAGGCGGGCCGCCACGGCGCCATCACGCCCGCGCTGGCCACGCTCGGCTTCGGTGTGGTGCCGCTGCTCGACCTGGCATCCGAGGAGCAGCAGGACCGTTTCCTGGCCGGCGTCACCAAGGGCGGCGTGCTGACGGCCGCCCTGAACGAGCCCGGCACCGCGCTGCCCGACCGGCCGTCGACCACCTTCGCCGGCGGGCGGCTGTCGGGTACCAAGGTCGGCGTCGGCTATGCCGCACAAGCGGATTGGATGACCATCACCGCGGACAGCGCGGTCGTCGTCGTGTCGCCCAAGGCCGACGGCGTGCAGTTGGTCCAGACCCCGACGTCGAGCGGCGCCGAAGAATACACGGTGACGTTCGCCGACGTCGCCGTCGGCGACTCCGACGTCCTGGCTGGCGCCACGGCGTCTCGAGTCAACCAGCTGGCGTTGGCGGCCATCGGCGCCTACGCCGACGGGTTGGTGGCCGGGGCGCTGCGCCTCACCGCGGACTACGTGGCCAACCGCAAGCAGTTCGGCAAGCCACTGTCGACGTTCCAGACCGTCGCGGCCCAGCTCGCCGAGGTGTACATCGCCTCGCGCACCATCGATTTGGCGGCGAAGTCGGTCGCGTGGCGGCTGTCGGAAGGCCGGGACGCCGACGATGATCTGGATGTCCTCGGGTACTGGATCGCCTCGCAGGCTGCGCCGGTGATGCAGCTCTGCCACCACCTGCACGGCGGCATGGGGATGGACATCACCTATCCGATGCACCGGTACTATTCCACGATCAAAGACCTGACCCGGCTGCTGGGTGGGCCTTCTCATCGTCTCGACCTGGTGGGAGCGCAATGTTCATAGACCTGACTCCAGAGCAGCGCCAGCTGCAGGCGGAACTACGCGAATACTTCTCGAACCTCATCTCGTCCGACGAGATGAAGGCGATGGAGCAGGACCGTCACAACGAGGCCTACCGCGCCGTGATCCGGCGGATGGGCAAGGACCGCAAGCTCGGGGTCGGGTGGCCAAAGGAGTTCGGCGGCTTGGGCTTCGGGCCGATCGAGCAGTCGATTTTCGTCAACGAGGCGCATCGGGCCGACGTGCCACTGCCCGCCGTGACGTTGCAGACCGTCGGCCCGACTCTGCAACAGTTCGGCAGCGAGCTGCAGAAGAAGAAGTTCCTGCCGGCGATCCTGGCGGGTGAGGTTCACTTCGCGATCGGTTACAGCGAGCCCGAGGCGGGGACCGACCTGGCTTCGCTGCGCACCACCGCCGTGCGCCACGGTGACGAGTACATCGTCAACGGCCAGAAGATGTGGACCACCGGCGGACACGACGCGGACTACATCTGGCTGGCCTGCCGCACGGACCCGGAAGCGGTGAAACACAAGGGCATCTCGATCCTGATCGTCGACACCAAGGACCCGGGCTACTCGTGGACGCCCGTCATCCTGTCCGACGGCGCCCACCACACCAACGCGACCTACTACAACGACGTGCGGGTGCCCGCCGACATGCTGGTCGGCGAGGAGAACGGCGGGTGGAAACTGATCACCACCCAGCTCAACAACGAACGGGTCATGCTGGGCCCCGCCGGTCGCATCGCCGGGATCTACGACCGGGTGCACGCCTGGGCGTCCAAGCCGGGTGCGGACGGGGTCACGCCGATCGACCACGCCGACGTCAAGCGCGCGCTCGGCGAGATCCACGCGACGTGGCGGATCAACGAGCTGCTGAACTGGCAGGTGGCCGCCGCGGGCGAGGATATCAACGTGGCCGACGCCGCGTCGACGAAAGTCTTTGGCACTGAGCGCATCCAGCGCATCGGCCGACTGGCCGAGGAGATCGTTGGCAAGTACGGCAACCCCGCCGAGGCGGAGACCGCCGAGCTGCTCAACTGGCTGGACTCGCAAACCAAGCGGAACCTGGTGATCACCTTCGGTGGAGGCGTGAACGAAGTCATGCGAGAGATGATCGCGGCCGCCGGCCTCAAAGTGCCCAGGGTTCCCCGGTGACCGACATCCAGGACGCCGTTGCGGAGATCAAGGCGGCCGGCGGCCCGAAGCCGCGCGCCGGCCGCGACCCGGTCAACCAGCCGATGATCAACAACTGGGTGGAGGCCATCGGCGACAACAACCCGATCTACGTCGACGAGGCCGCGGCCCGCGCCGTCGGGCACCCGGGAATCGTGGCCCCGCCGGCCATGATTCAGGTGTGGACCATGTTCGGCCTGGGCGGAGAACGTCCGAAGGACGACCCGATGGGCCCCATCATGCAGTTGTTCGACGACGCGGGCTACATCGGCGTCGTCGCCACCAACTGCGAACAGACCTACCACCGTTACCTGCAGCCCGGTGAGCACGTCAGCATCACCTCCGAGATGGGCGACGTGGTCGGCCCCAAGCAGACCGGCCTGGGCGAGGGCTACTTCATCAACCAGCACATCATCTGGCGGGTGGGCGACGAGGACGTCGCCGAGATGAATTGGCGCATCCTCAAGTTCAAACCGCGCGAGTCGGAGGCCGCGCCGTCCTCGGTGCCCGCGGACCTGGATCCCGACGCGATGATGAGGCCCGCGTCGTCGCGCGACACGGCCTTCTTCTGGGAGGGCGTCAAGGCGCACGAGCTGAGGATCCAGCGCCGGCCCGACGGCAGCCTGCAGCACCCCCCGGTGCCGGCGGTATGGCAGGACAAAGCCGCCCCGATCGACTACGTGGTGGCTTCCGGCAAGGGCACGGTGTTCAGTTTCGTCGTGCACCATGCACCGAAGGTGCCGGGCCGCACGCTGCCGTTCGTGATCGCGTTGGTCGAGCTCGACGAGGGCGTGCGAATGCTGGGCGAGCTGCGCGGGGTCGACCCTGCCGCCGTGGAGATTGGAATGCCAGTGCGCGCAACCTATATCGACTTTCCGTCGGGCGACACCGGCCCGGAGTGGACACTGTATGCCTGGGAGCCCGAGGCATGAGCGCGCCGGCCATCGAAGTCGGCACCGTGTTGCCCGAGCTGCAGCTGCACGGCGATCCGACCTTCATCATCTCGACGGCCCTGGCTACCCGTGACTTCCAGGACGTGCACCACGACCGGGATCTGGCGCAGGCCAAAGGGTCGAAGGACATCTTCGTCAACATCTTGACCGACACGGGGCTGGTGCAGCGCTACGTCACCGACTGGGCCGGCCCGTCCGCGCTGATCAAGTCGATCGGGCTGCGGCTCGGGGTGCCGTGGTACGCCTACGACACGGTCACCTTCTCCGGCGAGGTGACCGCCGTGGACGACGGCCTGATCACGGTGAAGGTGTTCGGGCGTAACAGCCTCGGCGACCACGTGATCGCGACGGTGACGCTGACGATGGGGGACTCCTAGATGTCAGCGGGCTTACTGAGTGGCCGGGCCGCGATCGTCGGCATCGGCGCCACCGACTTCTCTAAGGACTCGGGCCGCAGCGAGCTGCGGCTCGCGGCCGAGGCCGTCTTGGACGCGTTGGACGACGCCGGTCTGACCCCGGCGGACGTCGACGGGCTGACCACCTTCACGATGGACACCAACAACGAGACGGCGGTGGCGCGGGCCGTCGGCATCGGTGACCTGAAGTTCTTCTCGCAGATCGGCTACGGCGGCGGCGCCGCCTGCGCGACCGTTCAGCAGGCCGCGATCGCCGTCGCCACGGGGGTGGCCGACGTCGTGGTGGCGTACCGGGCGTTCAACGAACGCTCGGGCATGCGGTTCGGTCAGGTGCAGACCCGGCTGGCGGGCGACGCACGCGCACAGGCGGATTCGACCGCTGCGGACAACTCGTTCTCCTACCCGCACGGGCTCTCGACCCCGGCCGCGCAGGTCGCCATGATCGCGCGGCGCTACATGCACCTGTCCGGTGCGACCAGCCGTGACTTCGGTGCGATCTCGGTGGCCGACCGAAAGCACGCCGCCAAGAACCCGAAGGCCTACTTCTACGAGAAGCCGATAACCATTGACGATCACCAGAATTCGCGGTGGATCGCCGAGCCGCTGCGGCTGCTGGACTGCTGCCAGGAGACCGACGGCGCGGTCGCGATCGTGGTGACCTCGGTGGAACGCGCGCGGGACCTCAAGCAGCGGCCGGCCGTCATCGAGGCGGCGTCGCAGGGCTCGAGCCCCGACCAGTACACGATGGTCAGCTATTACCGACCGGAACTGGGCCTCCCCGAGATGGGCGTGGTGGGACAGCAGCTGTGGCAGCAGTCCGGCCTGAAGCCATCCGACATCCAGACCGCCATCCTGTACGACCACTTCACGCCCTTCACGCTGATCCAATTGGAGGAGCTGGGATTCTGCGGTCGCGGCGAGGCGAAGGACTTCATCGCCGACGGTGCGATCGAGATCGGTGGGCGGCTTCCCATCAACACGCACGGCGGCCAACTCGGCGAGGCGTACATCCACGGCATGAACGGGATCGCCGAGGGTGTGCGGCAGCTGCGCGGCACCTCGGTTAACCCGGTACCCGACGTCGAGCACGTTCTGGTCACCGCGGGCACCGGCGTCCCCACCTCGGGTCTGATCCTCGGCTAGGGCCACGGCCCTTCCCCTTCGCGGCCCGACGGGTGTGAAGATAGTTTCACAGTGGACGACCAGCGTGAAACTAACTTCACGCTCGACGAGTGAAGTGACGCTGCGAGTGACACATGCGACGCTGCCGTCGTGGGTGAGCCGTTCCTTGGCAGTGAGGCCGTTGCTCGCGGCGCCTTGACCAGAGGGCAGCTCGGCACTGGTTATCTCCGACTGTTCCGAGATGTGTACGTCGTTCGCGATTCGGACATCACTGCCGCGCTTCGCGCGAGGGCCGGTTGGTTGTGGACCGGGCGCCAGGGCGTGGTCGCCGGGTTCTCCGCGGCAGCGCTGCACGGAAGCAAATGGGTCGATGGCACCACCGTGGTGGACCTCCTTCACGACAACCGCCATCGTCAGGCCGGGATCAGGGTCCACGGGGACCGGATCGAGGACGATGAGGTTGCCGTCATCGGCGGGATCCCGGTGACGTCGGCGGCCAGGACGGCGCTGGACCTCGGTTGCTGGTATCCGACTACCGCGGCAGTTGCCGGCATCGACGCTCTGGCTCGCGAAACGCGAATCAAGCCGGCGGATGTCGAGCTGCTTGCGGATAGGTACCCGGGCCGCCGAGGCATCGTTCGGGCGAGGGAGGCGATAGCGGTCTTCGACAGTGGTGCACAGTCTCCCAAGGAGTCTTGGCTACGCGTCGTGCTAGTCCAAGCGGGGCTGCCGAGGCCACAAACCCAGATTCCGGTGCGCGACGAATTTGGCAGCGTGATCGCGTATCTGGACATGGGTTGGGAAGAGGTGAAAGTCGCGGTGGAGTACGACGGCGAACAACACCGCAGCGATCGTCGGCAATACACCTGGGACGTCCGGCGATTGGAGACGCTCGAGCGTCTCGGGTGGATCGTCGTAAGGGTGGTCACCGGCGACCGGCCGGCCGACATCATCAGCCGAGTGCGCGCGGCTCGTGCCCGTCGAGCGTGAAACTAGTTTCACGCTCGACGCCGAATGTGAAGCTGACTTCACGCTCGGCCCGAGCTGGGCGCTCAGCCAAACGAACCTACGCGGGCACGAGTTCGACGCCCGACAGCACCACCGCGTTGTCGCGCGAGGGCGCGACAACGCTGGCCAGCAGCCGCCCGTCTTCCTTCCAGATGCCGACGTTGAGGGTCTCACCGGGGAGCGCCACACCGGCGAAGCGCGCGCCGTAGGCGGCGACCGCCCCGGCGTCGCCGTCCAGCATCGTGTCCACGATGGCTTTGCAGGTCATGCCGTACGTGCACAGGCCGTGCAGGATGGGCCGCGGAAAGCCGTTCGCCGCAGCGAATTCCGGGTCGGAATGCAGCGGGTTGCGATCGCCGCAGAGCCGGTACAGCAGCGCCTGCTGCGGCAGGATCGGCACCGCGACCTCCACATCGGGGGCGCGGTCGGGCGCGGCGTCCGAGGAGGACGGTCCGCGCTCCCCACCGAAACCGCCCTCGCCGCGGGCGAAGATGGACCGCCGCTGCGTCCACAGCAGCGTGCCGTCGGGCGCGCTGACCGTCGTCTCGCTCCAGATCACCGCGGCCTTGCCCTTGTCCCAGATGTCGGTGAAGCGGGTGACAGCGCGGGCAGATCCCGAGGGCGGTAGCGGCCCGGGCACCTCCACCCGCTCGCTGGCGTGCAGCACCTTGCCCAGCTCGATGTCGATGCCGGGGAATTGTACGGTCGGCGGCTTGGTCATGTGGAACGAGGCCGCGACGTTGCCGAACGTCGGCAGGACCTGCGGTGTGTCGTCGACGAGGTAGCGCAGTTCGCGCGGGTCCATCGGATCCCCGCCGGCGCCCAGGGCCAAGTGGTAGAGCTGCACATCGCTGCTCGTCCAAGCGAAGTCGATGGGGTCCAGCTCGGCCGCAAGTGCGACGTCTACATCAATGGGCATGTCAGCCTTCCCCCGCTATGTGCAGTGCGGCCAGGTAGCCGAACGTCATGGCCGGGCCAATCGTGCCGCCCGGACCGGGATAGGTGTGTCCCATCACCGGGGCGCTGACATTGCCTGCGGCGTAAAGGCCTTCGATGATGGTGCCGTCGTCGCGGAGCGCGCGACCGTGGACGTCGGTGCGGACACCGCCCTTGGTGCCCAGGTCGCCCGGCACCATCTTGGCGGCGTAGTACGGCGCGTGCGTGAGTTCGCCGAGGTTCGGGTTCGGCTTGTTAGTCGGGTCGCCGTAGTAGCGGTCATACGCGCTCTCACCGCGGTGGTAGTCCTCGTCGACGCCCGACCTGGCGAAGCCGTTGAAGCGCGCCACCGTCGCGGTGAACTCGGCGACCGGAAGGCCGGCCTTCTGGGCTAGCTCCTCGAGAGTGTCGGCCTGGATGATGACTCCGGACTCCAGCCACTTGCGTGGAATGCGTTGTCCAGGCTGCAATCCTGCGAAGATGTAGCGGTCCCGGTACTGCTGGTCGAACACCAGCCACGCCGGGATGTTCTCGCCCGGCCCGGGGCCCTGGCCGTATTCCCCGCCGTACATGTGGTGGCAGGCCTCGACATAGGGCATGGACTCGTTCATGAACCGCTTGCCCGACATGTTGACGATGATCGATCCCGGCGAATTGCGTTCCGACAACGCGAACCACGGCGCGCCCACCAGCGGCACGGTGGGGCCCCACCAGGCGTCGTCCATCAGTTCCAGTGCGGCGCCCAGTTTTTCGGCGGCGACGATGCCGTCACCGGTGTTGGCCCTGGCGCCCACGGTCCACTCGGTCGTGATCGGCGCGCGCTGGTACTTCACCCGCATCTGCTCGTTGTGCTCGAACCCGCCGGAGGCGAGGATCACGCCGCGCCGGGCCCGGATCAGCCGCGGCTCCGCGGACTCCGATGCGCCCGTGTCCCGAACATAGACGCCGCGCACCACGCCGTCCTCGACGTAGAGGTCGGTGAGCGCGGTGTTCAGCACTACCGGAACGCCGGCGCGTTGCAGCCCGATGCGCAGGGGACCGATCAACGCGCGGCCCATGCCCACCAGGTTCTTGCCGGTCGCCTTCGCCCACATCGTGCGGCCGCCGACCTTCAGGCTGCGCAGCACGCCCCGCGGGTGTCGCTTCAGCTGGTTCAGCCGCACGTAGTCCTGCTGCATCACAACGACATTGAGCGGGACCTTGCCGTACGCGGGCTCCAACCCGGGCATGTCGGCGCCCAGCTTGCGGGCGTCGAACGGCTTCGGCTCGATCGAGCGGCCCTCGGCGCGGCCGCCCGGTGCCTCGGGGTAATAGTCCGAGTAGCGCGGAACCCAGCACATTTTCAGCGGGGTGTGCTTCAGCACGAAGGACAGCATCTCGGGCCCGCGGTCGAGGTAGGTGTCGATGCGTTCCGGCTCGACGATGTCACCCACGATGCCGTGCAAATAGGTCCGGGCCGCCTCGGGATTGTCCCGGACGCCGTCACGCTTGAGGATCTCGTTGTTGGGGATCCAGACGCCTCCACCCGACCGCGCGGTCGAGCCGCCGAAATGAGCAGCCTTCTCGATGACCACTGTGGAAAGGCCCCGGTGAGCGGCGGTAAGGGCAGCTACCATGCCGGCTCCGCCGCTCCCGACCACGACGACGTCGAGCTCCTGTGCTGTCATGTAGAACACGTTATAGAATTGCACGGGCCGGGCGCTACTGGGCCGGTCACACGAGCGAGGAGACTTCCGCAGATGCTCAATGTTGCGACGCGCGACGAGCTTGCTGCCGAACTGGCGCAGGCCGAGCGAAGCCGCGAGCCGATCGCCCCGCTGACCGCCGTTCATCCGGAGATCGACGTGGTCGATGCGTACGAGATTCAGCTGATCAATATTCGGCAGCGGGTGGCCGAGGGTGCGCGGGTGTTGGGGCACAAGGTGGGGCTGTCGTCGAAGGCGATCCAGCAGATGATGGGGGTCGACGAGCCCGACTATGGGCATTTGCTGGATGAGATGCAGTTGTTCGAGGACACCCCGGTCAAGACGAGCCGGTATCTGTGGCCGCGGGTGGAGGTGGAGGTGGGTTTCCTGCTCAACGCCGACCTGCCGGGGGCGGGCTGCACCGAGGAGGATGTGCTGGCCGGCACCGAGGCGTTGGTGCCCTCGATCGAGTTGATCGACACCCGGATCACCGATTGGAAGATCGAGTTGTGCGACACCATCGCCGACAACGCCTCGTCGGCGGGCTTCGTGCTGGGCAAGGCCCGTGTCTCGCCGCGCGAGGTCGACGTCAAGGGCATCGATGCGGTGCTGCATTGCAACGGTGAGGTGGTCGCCAAGGGCCGCACCGACGCGGTGCTGGGTAACCCGGTGACCGCGGTGGCCTGGCTGGCGCGCAAGGTGGAGGGCTTCGGCGTGCGGTTGCGCAAGGGGGACCTGGTGTTGCCGGGGTCGTGCACGCGCGCGATCGATGCGCACGCGGGTGACGAGTTTGTGGCCGAGTTCACCGGCCTGGGCTCTGTTCGTTTGTCGTTTGAATAGTCTCGAATTAAATCGTCGGACTTAAATATCGAGAGCTTCGCGAAGGAGCGTCATGCCGGCTAAGGCGAGTGTGGCCATTGTCGGGTCGGGGAACATCAGCACTGACCTGCTGTACAAGCTGTTGCGGTCGGAGTGGTTGGAGCCGCGGTGGATGGTGGGTATCGATCCCGAGAGCGAGGGTTTGGCCCGGGCCCGCAAGCTGGGTTTGGAGACCACCCATGAGGGGGTGGATTGGTTGTTGGCCCGGTCGGAGAAGCCTGATCTGGTGTTCGAGGCGACCAGTGCCTATGTGCACCGCGACGCCGCACCCAGGTATGCGGCGGCGGGGATTCGGGCGATCGATTTGACCCCGGCGGCGGTGGGCCCGGCGGTGATCCCGCCGGCGAA
>NZ_LZJG01000465.1:0-4656 GCF_001667785.1 Mycobacterium sp. E3247
CACCGAGCCTTTGCCGTAGCTCTTTTCGATCTGGGCCATCGCCAGTTCGAGAGCCTTCTCGCGGTCGGGGGCTTGCGCCATGGTGCCTCTCCTATGGTTCGGTGTGTTCGGTGACCGGTGTCGGTCGGTTGGCCGTGACACTAGAGAGGGCCACCGACAAGTTGACTCACCGAACGTTTCCCACAGTAGCCGAACACCTGTTCGATTCAAGCGGACACGCCGAACCCGGTGACAGCGTGTGGCAACATCGGCCACCGAAAGGCGCTGACGGGGCCCATACGCTCGAGCAAACCGGTGTGAATCCGGTGCGGTCCCGCCACGGTGACCGGGATGGGGATCGCCCCCTCCCGAGAGCCCAGATACTCACCGTCAGCGCTTCCTCACGACAGCTTCCTCACGACAACTGGGGCGGATCTCCCCAGAGAGGCCTGGTTGCGCATACATGACCGTGCGAGACATCTACGCTGGGCTGGCCGAAATATCTACCTACAAAGGGTTTTTCGCGCTGACCATCGGCGGTGACGCGGCCGGGTGGCATCCGGTCCGGCAGGCCTACGCCGACGGGTTCACCGACTTGGTCGAGGCCACCGCCCGGCGCTATCACACGACGGATCTGCGGATCAGCGCCTCGCTGGTGCACCTCGGCCACGCCACCCGGCTGTGGTCACCCATGCTCGCGTGCGCGCTCGGTCACGGTGTCGTCCCCGACCTGGCCGACCTGCAACGCGCCGATGACGGGGCGCAACTGCGGTTGCCCGCTCCGGTCGGGATCCCGGCCTGCTCACCGGACGCGCTCTACCGGCTGGTCGTGCACGAGCACATGCAGGAGCTCGCCGCCGGTCTGCGAGTGGGGCTGGCGCCCGCGCTGCTGGCGGGCAACATCTCCTCGGCGCTGATCGGAGCTGCCCGGGCCCTGCTCGCCGCGCGGCCCGACCTGGGCGCGCGGATCACCGAGATGGTCCGCGCGCTGCAGGGCACCGGTGTGCTGGCCGGATCGGGCGTCGTCACCGGCCCTCCCCTGGGCTTCAGACGTCGTAGTTGCTGTCTCTTCTATCGCCTGCCCGGCGGATCCGTCTGCGGCGACTGCGTCTTCGAGAAGCCACCGTCATCGAACCGGAGATTGAGTGTGCGTCCAGGGCTTTGAGTGTGCGTCCAGGGCGGGAAAACGGCCCCGATCGCGCCACCGCTACACACTCGAAGCCACAAGCGCACACGCAACGCCGCCATCGACGGATTCACCACTGGTCACGCGGCACGTCGAAGTCGACGCACAGGGCCCGCCACACGTCGCGGGGCTCGACCCCGTCCTCGATCGCCTGGGCGGCGGTGCGGCCGCCGAAACCGGTCAGCACGTGGTCGGCCAGCACCGAAGAGCCGTACGCCGCACCGAACCTCAGGACCACCCGTTCGTTGAATTCCGTTAGCCGCACGCCAGCAAGATACCCATCGGGCAGGAGTCGGACACCGGCCCCGTCACCGCCAGCTGGCCGGCAGATCGGTCCAGTGGTTGGGGCAGAAGTCCTGGACGGCCTCCGACATGGTGGTCCGCGCGCGCTCCGCCGACATCCTGGAGCGCAACTGCATGAAGGCGTATTCGACCGGCTGCAAGCCCTGTTGAGCGGCAACCGGGTCGTCCATCAACTGGCATGCCTGCTGCTCGTCGCCGCTGTCCGCGCGCGCGACGCCCGAGCTGAACATCAAGGCCAGAAGCAGGCCGCCGGCGGCGATCGCCCTCATTGCCATTGCCCTCCCGTCGCGATCCGGCCCGTCATCCCGTCCGGGCGAGCGCTTCGTGGCACACGCGGACCGGATCGGCCACACTGGCGATGCTAGCGGCGGCGGATCGGGCGGCCGCCCGATAACACGGCGACGACAGCACCTCGTTGACCGCAGCCACCAGCGCCTCGGGGGTCAGCGGCCGGATCAGCCGCCCGCTGCCCTGCCGGACCACCCGGTTGGCCATCTCCCACTGATCACCGCCCCCGGGCACCACCACCAGCGGCACCCCCGCCAGCAGCGTCTTGGCCACCATGCCGTGGCCCCCGCCGCAAATCACCAGGTCGGCGTGCGTCAACAGCTCCGCCTGGCTGCCCAGCCCGACCACCGCCCACGGCGGCACTCCCAGATCCGCACCGCCCAGCCGCGAGACCACCAGCCGCGATCCCGCCGGGAGCGTCTCCCCCGGCCTCAGGTGAGCCAGCGCGACCTCGGCGAGTCCCTCGGTCCCGGTCAACGCGGTCGACGGCGCGACGACCACCACGGGCCCCGAGCCGGGCGGGATTTCCAGCACCCGATCGGTCGGTTCGAAGTGCAGGGGCCCCACCAGCACGGCCTCCGCCGGCCAGTCCGGCCGCGGCACCTCGAGGGCCGGCAGGGTGGCGATCAGGCGCCGCAGCGGCCCGGGGTCACGGGCGGGCAGCCCGATCTCCACCCGCACGGCGGCGCGCTGCCGCAGGCCCGCGCGCCAGGATCGCGCGGTGAGCGCGCGCATGATCGCATCGCGGAGCCGGCCGCGCAGGCCGGTGCCCGGCGCCAGCCCGCTGCCTATCGGCGGCAACCCCTTCGACGGCAGGTACAGGGGATGCGGGTCGAGCTCGATCCACGGGATGCCCAACAGCTCCGCGGCCATGCCACCAGCGGCGGTGATGACGTCGGACACCACCAGGTCGGGCGCCAGGTCGCGCAGCGCAGGCGCGTTGAGGACGGCCATCCGCGCCGCGCGCCGATGGATGCGGGCCCCGGCGTCGACATCGTCGTCGGTGGCCACGAGCCCGTCCAGCACGGCGGCGTCGATGCCGGCGGCGCGGGCGGTGTCGACCCACTCCGCGCCGGTGAACAGCGTCGGCTCGTCGCCGGCGTCGGCGAAGCGTTGGCACAGCGCGATCGCGGGGAACGAGTGACCGGGATCCGGCCCGGCGACCACAGCGACACGCATCGGCCACACCCTGCCACAGCGCGCGACCGCCACGCTCGCCTACGCTGGCAGTCATGACCGAGCTGACCGGTACAACCGTTGCGAACACCCGCACGGTCGAGGGCTTTCTGAACGCCCTGCAGGACGCGGATTACGACGCCGCCGACGCGGCACTCGACGACAACCTCGTCTACGAGAACGTCGGGTTGCCGACGATTCACGGCCGCGCCCGGGCGATGAAGCTGTTTCGCCAGATGGACGGCCGGGCCGCCTTCGAGGTGAAGATCCATCGCATCGCCGCCGACGGCGGGGCGGTGCTCACCGAGCGCACCGACGCCCTGATCTTCGGCCCGGTGCGGCTTCAGTTCTGGGTGTGCGGCGTGTTCGAGGTCCACGACGGGCGAATCACGTTGTGGCGCGACTACTTCGACTTCTTCGACATGTTCAAGGCCACCCTTCGTGGCCTGGCGGCCGTGGTGCTGCCGTCGCTCAAAGCGACGTTCTAGCCACGGTCATCAGCTGGCGCCGCGCAGCCCGCCGAGTTCGTCGAAAGCCTGCGCCCAACCGACCAGGCGGTCGGTCGCCCCGGCCAGCTCGGCGCGGTAGCGCTGCGAGGCGGCCAACTGATCGCCGTTGGCCGACGACACCAATTGGGCTGCGGCGGTGACCATTTCGTTGTACTGGCGCACGCCTGCACTCAGCTGTGCGGTGAACGCGTTGATGGTCGGCACCAGATACGACCGCGACGATTCGCTGGACTGCGCCGCCCGCTCCATCGACACCACCTCCGCGGCGGTGGCCGCCATGGCCGCCGAGGTCTTGTTGGCGGCCGCGGTCAGGTCGCGGATCTCGGCCGTGGGCAACATGGAGCCCCGCTCGATCACGTTCAGCAGCGACAGGAAGCCGCGTTCGGAGGCGCCCAGCGCGTACATCGCGGGCCGCGCCGCCGAGCCGGGCGGCGGCAGCCGACGGACGTTCGTGGGGCGCGGCGTGGGCAGCGGCTCGGAACGCAGCCACCGGTAGCGGAACAGCAACAGCGTCGCGGGGATGGCCATGACGACCGCGACGGCGCCGGTGATCTCCAGCAGCAGCGCGAACCAACCCCAGGCCGCCAGCAGCATCGTCACGGCCGCCCAGAACACGCATCCGGCGCTGAAGATCAGGCCCCAGCGCAGCGCCCGGCGACGCCGCCGCAGCAGTCGCGCGCGGGGGTCCGCGGCGGCGCTGATCTTCTGGGCCACCAGGTCCGACAGGTCGGCGGCGGTGGCCAGCCCACGCCCGAGCAAGGTGCGCCAGAGCCCCCGCTGCGTCTCGGTCACCGCCACGATACCGCGCTACTGGCCAAAGGGCTTTTCGGTGGCCGCGCCCCCGGTGGTCTCGGCGGGCGCGGGGGCCGCTTCCGGAGTGGCCCCGGCCGCGGGCGTCGCCCCGGTCGGCAACGCCTCGCCGCGCATCGACGCGCGGATCTGCTCCAGCCGCGAGTGACCGGCCATCTGCACGCCGGCCTGCTCGACCTCGAGCATCCGGCCCTGCACCGAGCCCTGCGCGAGCTCGGCGGCCCCGACCGCGTTGGCGTAGCGGCGTTCGATCTTGTCGCGCACCTCGTCGAGGTTGGGCACGTTGCCGGGCGCGGCGATCTCGCTCATCGACCGCAGCGAGGCGCTCACCTGTTCCTGCATCTTCGCCTGCTCGAGCTGGCTGAGCAGCTTGGTGCGCTCGGCGATCTTCTGCTGCAGCACCAT
>NZ_LZJG01000466.1:0-581 GCF_001667785.1 Mycobacterium sp. E3247
GAGGATTCGTTCTCCTACGCCAACCAGTTGGGTGCGCGCCAGGGCGCCGGCGCGGTGTACCTGCACGCCCACCACCCCGACATCTACCGCTTCCTGGACACCAAGCGCGAGAACGCCGACGAGAAGATCCGGATCAAGACGCTGAGCCTGGGCGTGGTGATCCCCGACATCACCTTCGAACTGGCCAAGAAGAACGAGGACATGTACCTGTTCTCGCCGTACGACGTCGAGCGCGTCTACGGCCTGCCGTTCGCCGACATCTCGGTGACCGAGAAGTACTACGAGATGGTCGACGACGCGCGCATCCGCAAGACGAAGATCAAGGCGCGCGAGTTCTTCCAGACGCTGGCCGAGCTGCAGTTCGAGTCGGGCTATCCCTACATCATGTTCGAGGACACGGTGAACCGGGCCAACCCGGTCGAGGGCAAGATCACGCACTCGAACCTGTGCTCGGAGATCCTGCAGGTGTCGACGCCGTCGCTGTTCAATGACGACCTCTCGTACGCCAAAGTGGGCAAGGACATTTCGTGCAACCTCGGTTCGTTGAACATCGCCAAGGCGATGGACTCGCCGGACTTCGC
>NZ_LZJG01000467.1:0-735 GCF_001667785.1 Mycobacterium sp. E3247
CGATCCGCAAGTCGAGCCCGCGTTCCATCTTGTAAGCCAGGTGCAGGATCATCAGCCGGGTGACGTAAAGCTTCTCGGCGCAGTCGGAGAGCATCCACTGGATTCCCTGACGATCAGCCACCCGTTTGCCGAAGGTGACTCTTTCACATGCCCGCGCGGCCGCCATGTCAAGCGCTGCTTGGGCTTTCGCGATGCTCCACATGCCGTGCCGCAGCCGGCCGTAGCCGAGGCGATGCTGGCCCATGGCAAAGCCCTGTCCAAGTCCGCCGAGAATGTTCTCGTGGGGGACAACGAGGTCGTTGATGCGCACTTCCGCGTGACCCATGGTCACCTCACCGTGGAAGGCCGGCACGTCGGTCTCTCCCATAACCGGAATGTTGCGGATGATCTCGAAGCCAGGATTGGGCAACTCGACGAGAAACGTCGTGTACTGGCGATGGCGCGGCGCGTCGGGATCGGTCTTCGCCATGACCAATGCCAGTTGTGAGATGGAAGCGGCGGAGGTGAACCACTTTTCGCCATTGAGAACCCAATCCGGCCCTCGCGCACCGCGCTGGTCTGCATGCCGGTGGCATCGGCGCCGGCGGCTCTTTCGGTCATGGCAAAGCAGACCCGAATGTCACCGTTGACCAGCGGCTCCAGATAGCGCTTTTTCTGCTCGTCGGTTCCATGCTCGATCAGCGTGAGCATCGTCGCGTCCTGGGGGCCCATGCAGTTCATCGCCCAGGCACCCAG
>NZ_LZJG01000468.1:0-6098 GCF_001667785.1 Mycobacterium sp. E3247
GCGTCGCACAACCCGATGCCCGACAACGGCATCAAGATCTTCGGTCCCGGCGGCCGCAAGCTCGACGACGACACCGAAGATCAAATTGAGGCGCTGCTCACCGCGGAAGTCGGGATGCGCCCCGTCGGCGCCGGGATCGGTCGGGTCATCGACGCCGAGGACGCCGACGACCGCTACCTGCGCCACCTGAGCAAGGCCAGCACGCTGCGCCTCGACGGCCTGACCGTAGTGGTCGACTGCGCCCACGGCGCGGCGTCGTCGGTGGCGCCGCGCGCCTACCGCGCGGCCGGCGCGCGGGTCATCGCGATCAACGCCGAGCCCAACGGCCTGAACATCAACGACAACTGCGGCTCCACCCACCTCGATTCGCTGCGCGCCGCCGTCATCGCCCACCGCGCCGACCTCGGCCTGGCCCACGACGGCGACGCGGACCGCTGCCTGGCCATCGACGCCAACGGCGAGCTCGTCGACGGCGACGCGATCATGGTGGTCCTCGCGCTGGCCATGCGCGAGGCCGGCGAGTTGGCCTCGGACACGCTGGTGGCCACCGTGATGAGCAACCTCGGGCTGCACCTGGCCATGCGCTCCGCCGGGATCACCGTGCGCACCACCGGCGTCGGCGACCGCTACGTCCTCGAGGAGCTGCGGGCCGGCGACTACAGCCTGGGCGGCGAGCAGTCCGGGCACATCGTGATGCCCGCGCTGGGCTCCACCGGCGACGGCATCGTCACCGGGCTGCGGCTGATGACGCGCATGGTGCAGACCGGCTCGTCGCTGACCGAGCTCGCCGCGCCCATGCAGACGCTGCCCCAGGTGCTGATCAACGTCCGCGTCGCCGACAAGGACACCGCCGCCGCCGCGCCCGCCGTGCGCACCGCGGTCGGCGACGCCGAGGCCGAACTCGGCGACACCGGCCGAATCCTGTTGCGCCCCTCCGGAACCGAGCCCGTGATCCGGGTGATGGTGGAGGCGCCCGAAGCCGACGTCGCCCAGCGCGTGGCGAACCGGGTGGCTGAGGCGGTCAGCGCCGCGCACTGAATCTCCTCGGAACCCGGGCGCGCGTCCGGGCGTCGGATTAGGCATGAGATTCGACAGGGGAGTACGACCGGTCGCCGTGGCGCGCACCGAGATCGACGTCCCGGCGACGCACCGCGTCGCCGATCAGTTCCGCGCCGCCGCCGACCTCCTCGACCGCGCCCTCAGCGATCAGCTGGGCCGGCTGGCTTTCGGCGGGGCCTGCGCCGGGCGGGCGCACACCACGCGCGGTGACGCGCTACGCGCTGAACTGGAGCGGCTGACCCTGCAGGTGGCGCAGTGGTCGCGCGGGTCCGTGGAGATCGCCGCCGCCCTCCGGGGCAGCGCCGACCGTTACGCGGACGCCGAACTGTATGCCGCGGCGCGGATCGCCTGATCATGGCCGACCGGTTGGACGTCGCCGCGCGCCTCGCCGAAGGATTGCCCGCGGTCGAGCACACCCAGAGTTACGTGCGGGCGTGCCACGCGCTGGGCTACCAACACCCCGACCTCACGGCGCATCCCGCACAGGTCCACGACTGGTACGACAACGAAGACGGCCTGGACCTGCGCGCCCTCGACCGTGACTGCGCGGAGTTGCGGGCGGCGGGCGACGCGGTCTCCGAAGCACTGCGGATGCAGCGCGCCCAGGTGGCCGAGCTGGCCGCGGCGTGGACGGGGCCCGGCGGGGAAGCCGCCGTCCGGTTCCTTCAGCGCCACTGCGACGCCGCCAGCGCGGTGACCACCGAATTGCGCGCGGCGGCGCAACGGTGTGAATCACTGCGCGACAACCTGTGGTACCTGGTCGACTCGAAGGTCGCGACCGCCATCGCCATCGACGACCGCACTCAGGCGCTGCGCCCAACCTGGTTGGCCGCGGCA
Source organism: Mycobacterium sp. E3247 (assembly GCF_001667785.1). Taxonomy (NCBI): domain Bacteria; kingdom Bacillati; phylum Actinomycetota; class Actinomycetes; order Mycobacteriales; family Mycobacteriaceae; genus Mycobacterium; species Mycobacterium sp. E3247. The sequence goes on from NZ_LZJG01000468.1 coordinate 1,897, forward strand.
GCGACGGTCACGACCGGTGCGGGGGATCGGCCGGCCGCTGAAGGGGTGGTGCGCGAGCAGGTAATGCCCTACGTGGACAACGAGATCCGCGACGACTGGCTGACGACGATGCGCTCGACACGCGACGGTGTGGCGACCTCCTACGACATGGTCACCGACAGGATGGCCGCCGCGCCGGCCGCCCGCTTCGAAGCTCCCGGGGACCTCGGGACCGGTTACCAGCCCCTGCCGCCGGCCCCGCCCGCCGCAGCACGCGTGGCGGTCACTCCCGCTGCCGCCACCCCGCCGGCGGATCCGGCGCCGACCGCGGCGACCGTCGCGCCGTCTCCTGTTCCCCCCACACCGCCGCCGGACTGGGGATCGACGCTCGGTTACGCGGCCGGCATACCCGGGGAAGGACTGGGCGACGGGCTCGCCGGTGGTGGGCTCGGCGGGGGTGAAGGTCTCCTCGGGCTGGCCAGCAGGATCGTCGACGCGGTCGGTGGGCTGATCGGCTCGGCGGGCAACGGATCCGAAGCCACCGATCCTTTCGACGAGGGAGACCCCTTCGGCGAGGACCCGTTTGGGGCCGACGACACCGATGACGAGCCCGCCAAACCGGAAGACGTCGGTGACGCGGTGGAGGCCACGCCCGACGCGGTGGCTCAGCCGGTCGACGCGCCGCTGCCCGCGGATGCGCCGCCGCTCGCGGATGCGCCGGCGCTGACAGACCCGGCGCCACCGGCGGTCGCCCCACCGCCAGACGCACCCGCACCGGCTGCCGCTCCCGCCGGGGGTGGCCCGGGGCCTGCGGCGACCGAACCGAAGACGCCGTGCGAGATCGCCGCGGACCAGCTTCCGCAGGCCGGGCAGTGACGGCTCACGCGGGGCGCAGCTGGAGCACGTCCTCGACGAAGCGGACGGATTCGGCGCGGTCGGTGGCCAGCGGGCTGAGCAGCAGCGTCGTCACCCCGGCCTCGGCAAAGGCGGCCAGGCGTTCGGCGACGTACCCGCGCGGGCCCACCAGCGACATGCCGCGCACCAGATCGTCGGGCACCGCGTCGATGGCCTCGCGCTTGCGGCCCGACAGGTAGAGCTCCTGGATACGGTCGGCGACCTCGCCGAACCCGTAGCGCGTCGCCAGGGCGTGGTAGAAGTTGCGGCCCTTGGCGCCCATCCCACCCAGGTACAGGCCCAGCTGCGGCTTGACCCACGCCAGCCGCTCGTCGACGTCGTCGCCGATGGCCACCGACGCGTGCACCATCACGTCCAGCGGGCCCAGCGCCGGGTCACGCTTGGCGGTCCCGGCCGCCAGCGCCTCGCCCCACACCGACGCCGCCTTGTCTGGGAGGTAGAAGACGGGCTGCCAGCCCTCGGCGATCTCGGCGGTCAGCTCGACATTCTTCGGGCCCAGCGCGGCGATGCTGATCGGGATCCGTTCGCGCACAGGGTGATTGATGAGCTGCAGGGCCTTGCCCAAGCCGGTGCCGCGATCCGGGGGCAACGGGATCTGGTAGTGCTTGCCGTCGTGCCGCAGCCGCTCGCGCCGCCACACCTTTCGGCAGATCTCCACGATCTCGCGGGTGCGCCCCAGCGGCGCGTCGAACTCCACGCCGTGGAAGCCCTCGATCACCTGCGGCCCGGAGGTGCCGATCCCCAGCTGAAATCGGCCGTCGGACACGAAGTCCAGCCCCGCGGCCGTCATCGCCAGCAGCGAGGGCGTGCGGATGTAGATGGGAAACACCCCGGACGCCAGCTCGACGGTGTTCGTCTTGGCGGCGAGGTAGCCGAGCTGGCTCACCGCGTCGAAGGCGTACGCCTCGGCCACCACGGCGATGTCGATGCCGGCCTTCTCGAGTTCGACCACGCGGTCCACGCCCTGATGAAACCCGCCCGAATAATCCAGGGCGATCCCGATTCGCATCAACGACAGATACCACGACGGCGACAGTGGGCGATTACCCCGTCACTTCAACAGCGCGACGATCTTCTCTTCCAGGGCGACCGGCGGGGCATCGGGGTCCAGCGGATCGGTCTTGGGCAGGTGGGCGTCCGGATCGGCGAAGTCGCGATACGTCTTGTCCCCGCCCAGCGCGGCGAGCAGGTAGCCGGTCAGCAGCGCCCGTACGGTGCGCTGGGTGCGCCGGTTCGGGCCGGCCAGCCCGAACACCTTGGTCAGCCGCCGGCCCTCCACCAGCCCGCCGGGCTGGGCCTTGCTGACGATGCGCAGCGTGGCGGCGTCCCACGCCCGCGACAGCGACAGCGCGTTGGAGTTCAGCGACCTCGGATCCCCCGGCGCGGTCAGGATCAACCCGGGCAGCTTCAGCGTCGCGGCAGGCTGTTCGGCCGGGGGACTGGTCACCGCGGGGAACAACGCGGCCGCCGCCGCCAGCTTCTTCGGCATGCCGGCCGCGGCGAACACGGCGGCCGAGCCGCCGAATCCGTGCCCGACCACGCCCAGCTTGGCGGGATGCACGCTGATCTTGCCCGGCCCGAGCCGGACACCGGACACGATGTCCAGCGCGGTGCCGAGGTCGAACGCGAAGTTGAGGACGGACGGGGCCAGGCCGCGTTCGGTGTCGGGGGCGCCGGCCACGATGCCCCACGACGCCAGGTGCTCGAGCAGACCCGAATAGTTGGCGGCCCTGGTGAGCCAGTCGTGTCCGAACGCGATCCCGGGCAATCCCAGCCCCGCCTCCGGGGTGTACACCACGCCCGGTAGACCGGCGAAGGCCAGGTCACCACGCAAAACCCGGTGCGGGCCACGGCGGCTGAGGGCTGCGACGAGCTTGCGGGTGCGGGCCACGCGTCGACGTTAGCGCATCGGTGCTAGGCCCTGACCTCGATCATGCCGACCCGCCAGAGCACCGCATACACGTGGCGCAGCGGGATGCTGAGCAACCGGGCGGCGGCGTCCACCATCGGGTCGCCACCGCCGATCGGCTCGCGGTGCCGCCGCTTGGGCGCCGGCTTGGGCGCCGGCTTGGGTGCCGGAGCCACCGTGAGGCTCGGCGCAGCAGCGGACGAAAGAGTCACCACATCGTCGAACAGAACAGCAGTCATGATTCTCCCCTTGAAGGTCTGCGAAATTTCGGATTAACATCTATTAACGGTTACTTATCCGGCGGCTTAAGCGTTCCTGGACTATTTATAACGAACCGAATTAGAGGTACGGCGAGAAACGCGTTTACCGGGTAGCTGGACGATCGGCATTGATGTCTGTCTTAAACGGTTATTGCTGAGAATTACTGTCGCGCTGTGCGCATTCATCCTGGTCGACCACATGATCACCCAGGTGCTGACCGATCATGCGGGCGTCAACGATCCGTCCTTTCTGCTGGCTTCGTGATTGCCAGTCATAGCCGATAAGCAGAATGTTAAGTAGCTGAATTGCTGGAGCGATGACGCCGATGAAAACGCCACGAATACATCAGGTGAAAACGCTTCTATCGTTTATGTAGACGGCATGAGCAGGACGGTCGGCGGCCGTGCGGCGGCAAACCGGGTGGATTAGTTCACGTGCAGCTGCGCGGTGCGGTAGGCCGCTTCGCATTGCTCGACGGTTCCGGTGAAGGTGTAGCTGCGGTGTTGCGAGAAGATGACCGCGCCGGTGTGCTCGCTGAGGCGGAGTTGGAAACGTCGGTAGGGGTCGGTCAAACGGGACTTTCGTGCAGGTGGGCGGGCTAGCCATCACGCGGAGTGCGGGGCCGGTGGCCCGCCTGCACTACCCTGGTTCAAATGTGCGGAATCGTCGGCTACGTCGGGCAGCAGCCTGCCTGCAAGGTCGTCATGGATGCGCTGCGCCGGATGGAATACCGCGGCTACGACTCTTCGGGGATCGCACTCGTCAACGGCGCCGGCGCGCTCACGGTGTGTCGCCGCGCGGGCCGGCTGGCCAATCTGGAGGAGGCGGTCGCGCAGATGCCGCCGGAGTCGCTGGGCGGCACCACCGGCCTGGGCCACACGCGCTGGGCCACGCACGGGCGCCCCACCGACCGCAACGCGCATCCGCACCGCGACGCCGCCGGCAAGATCGCCGTCGTCCACAACGGCATCATCGAGAACTACCCGAGCCTGCGCCACGAGCTGGAGGCCTACGGCGTGGAGTTCACCAGCGACACCGACACCGAGGTGGCGGTGCACCTGGTGGCGCAGGCCTACCGGCACGGGCCGACCTCCGGTGACTTCGCCGCCTCGGTGCTGGCCGTGCTGCGCCGGCTGGA
>NZ_LZJG01000469.1:0-902 GCF_001667785.1 Mycobacterium sp. E3247
TCGAGCGCCGGCCTGGCCGGTGTCGGTAGCCCCGATGCCGGCTCGGTCGGCTACGCCGCCGCCAAGCACGGCGTGGTGGGATTGATGCGGGTGTACGCGAATCTGCTTGCCACCCAGTATATTCGAGTCAACTCGATCCATCCCTCCGGTGTGGAGACCCCGATGATCAACAATGAGTTCACCCGGGAGTGGCTGGCCAAGATGGCCGCCGCGACCGACACGCCGGGAGCCATGGGTAATGCCATGCCGGTGGAGGTGCTGCAGGTCGAAGACGTCGCCAACGCGGTGGCGTGGCTGGTGTCCGACCAGGCCCGCTACATCACCGGTGTGACGTTGCCCGTCGATGCCGGGTTCTTGAACAAGTAGCGGCGCATGGCCCGAAATCCCGCCGCGCAGACCGCCTTCGGACCGATGGTGCTGGCGGCGGTCGAACACAACGAGCCGCCGGGCCGCCGCCTGGTGGACGACGACCTCGCGGAACTGTTCCTGCCGACGCCGCTGCGCTGGCTCGTCGCGGCGACGCGCGCGGCGCCGGTGCGCCGCCTGATGATCCGCGCATCGGAGTGGTCCGGCCGCGGCCTGTGGGCGAACCTGGCCTGCCGCAAGCGGTTCATCGGCGACAAGCTGGCCGAAGCCCTGGACGGCATCGACGCGGTCGTCATCCTCGGCGCCGGATTGGACACGCGCGCATACCTTTTGACACGGCAGGTCCGCATCCCCGTCTTCGAGGTGGACCTGCCGGTCAACATCGCCCGCAAGCTCAAGACGGTCCGGCGGGTGCTCGGCGGACCGCCGATGTCGGTGCGGCAGGTGGCACTGGACCTGGAGCGCGACGACCTGCTCACCTCCCTGGCCGAGCACGGCTATCACACCGACTACCGGACGTTCTTCATCTGCGAGGG
>NZ_LZJG01000470.1:0-956 GCF_001667785.1 Mycobacterium sp. E3247
GGCGGGACGGCCATGCGGACGTCGTGCCCTCGGCGCGTCAGTTCCCGCCCGATAGCGAGGCACGGCTCTATGTCACCGCGCGTCCCGTAGCTTGCCACAGCAAATTTCATCGCGTTGTAACCTTAATCACTTTTCCCTTGCCCCGGCAACACTTCAGAGTAGGGTCTTTCGGCCCTAATTTCAGTCTCTCCCTTCCCTATTGGGATTGACTGTTTTCGTTGCATGGCATGGGGAATGAGGTTCCGCGAGCGGGCGAACCGGCAATTCCCACCGGGCGCCGTCGGGTGTGACGAAGCCAATATCATCGGCCCTATCCCCCCGACCATTGGACTGTGACGACCTTTGACGGTTTGACGCGACCCCCAGGCATCGTCGGCTGATCAGATATCTAGTGTGCCAGAAAGTGTGGTCCCGTGTCTCCAGAAGCGGCAACTAGTTCGGCGCCGGCGCCGGAGTCAGGACGCTGACAGTGCGGCACACATCCGCGCTGTCGGCTTTGCCGATCAGGCGCGACTCCGCGAGCCGGCAAACTTCTCCACCACGTCAGCGGCCTTGACAACGCTTTCAGCGGGTTTGGTCATGTGCCGGGCGATCTCTCGCGCACGCACGCCGTAATCCGGATCGAGTATCCGGCGCAGATCCGCCAACAACGACTCCCGGGTGGTGGCCGAAAACCGCCGCGTGGCACCAACTTTCAGCCGTTTGAGCTGGGCTCCCCAGACGGTTTGATTGACATCCATCGACAAGACCAGCGTCGGGACCCCCGCCCGCAGGCTCGCCGCCGTGGTGCCCGAGCCGCCGTGGTGTACGACCGCGCGGCAGGCGGGAAAGACGGCCGCATAATTCACCGCGCCCACCACCTTGACGTGCTCGGGAAGTGGCACGTCGCTGAAATCGCTCCAACCGGCGCAAATCAGCGCGCGTTCGCCCAATTCCGCGCAGGCCGCACCGATCAT
>NZ_LZJG01000471.1:0-635 GCF_001667785.1 Mycobacterium sp. E3247
GCTCGGGGCTGTAGTGGTCGCGTTGGCGGTTGGGTGTGGCGGCGGGCAGGGCGGCGGCCACAACGCCACCTCGGTCGCACCCTCGCCGACGCCATCGATTCGCTGATCTTGGCGCCAGACCTGATTAACGAGATTGTCGGTGCGAAACTAAACTGGGCGTCCAAACCTCCGCCCGGCGCGACCTCCCCGCCCGTGGCCGCCTTCGTCGACGAGGGTAACCCGCAGTGCGAGCCGCTGATCGCGCCGGACACGTACTCGGTGGGGGTGGCTTACACCGCGTGGCGGAGCAATCTCTACAAAGAGGACAAGGACACGTACGAGCATGCGGTCCGTCAAGCCGTTGCGACGGTTGTCGATTCCAAAGCAGCGACGGTGTTGCTTGGCGACGCTTTTGCCAAGCGTCTCGATGCGTGCAGCAATGCCGTCATCCACCTGAGCGGCAAATATCGATGGAGATTCCAGAAGACCGACGCGACCGATACGGGAGTGCGGTGGACGGGAACGGAACTGGAGGACGGGCAGATCACCGGCTGGATCTGCCCCAACGTGGCGCGCGCGAAGAACAATGTGATCATCACTGCGCAGGTGTGCCAATACGGCAATGGCGCTCCGGCCACCGCGACAGTTCTGGACCG
>NZ_LZJG01000472.1:0-2149 GCF_001667785.1 Mycobacterium sp. E3247
AGCAGCCGGGTCCTCTCGCGCGCGTGACTCAACTTGTAGGAGCGCTCGGCGGAGTCCGTGGACAACCACAGCGTCAGACCAAGCCCGAGACCGAGCGCGCCGATGACCAACACGACGAACGGGACCTTGCTCGCGAGGGTGCGGGGACGCAGATCGATCGCGGCCAGCCGGGCCGCCAGCCGCTCACTCAGGCGAGGACGAACAACCTTGGGGGCCTTGGCTTTCCGCGCCTTGGCCCGCGCCTTGGCCTGACTGGTGCTCTTGGGCCGCGCCGGCCGCTCGACCGGCCGGGCGATGGGGCTGGTGTGCGGTCCGGACTTGGGCGCGCGGCTCTCGCGGGTGGGCGCCGAGCTCCGCCCGGGCCGGGTGCGGCGGGCCGGGCCCGGATCGGCCGTCGAACGCCTGCTCCGCCGGGCGGAACCGTCGCGCCCGCCGCGGCGATTCGGCGTTTCGCGCTTTGCTTTCATGCCTGGCCCTTCCCGGTTGCCTGCTCGATCCGTTCGACAGCTCGTAGTCGCACCGCGGCGCTGCGCGGATTGCGTTCCACCTCATCGGCATCCGCGCGTTCGGCGCCATGCGTCAGGGACCGGAACCGTGGCTCGTGGCCGGGCAGTTCGACCGGCAGGTCCACCGGTGTGCGGGAGGCGACCGCGTCGGCGAACAACCGCTTGACGATTCGGTCTTCCAGCGACTGGTAAGCCAGCACCACCATGCGCCCGCCGACGGTGAGCGCCTCCAGCCCGGCCGGGATCGCGCTGCGCAGCGAGTTCAGCTCGTCGTTGACGGCGATCCGCAGGGCCTGGAAGGTCCGCTTGGCCGGATGCCCCCCGGTGCGCCGGGCCGGGGCCGGAATCGCCTGGTAGAGCAGGGCTACCAGCTCCGCGGTCGACGTGAACGGGGCGCGGGCGCGCTGGCGCACGATCTGCGCCGCGATGCGGCGCGCGAACCGCTCTTCACCGTAGCGATGCAGGATGTCCGCCAAAGCCGCTTCGTCGTAGGTGTTGAGGATCTCCGCCGCCGTCAACGGCGACTCCGGATCCATCCGCATGTCCAGCGGCGCGTCCTGAGCGTAGGCGAAGCCCCGCTCGGCGCGGTCGAGTTGCATGGAGGACACCCCGAGGTCGAACAGCATCCCGTCGACCGATTCGGCCGTGCGGTAACCGGATTCGGTCAGAGCCGCAGCGAGGCCGTCGTAGCGGGTGTGCACCAGGGTGACCCGGTCGGCGAACGGCGCCAACCGGTCCCCGGCGATGTCCAGCGCGCTGGGATCGCGGTCGAGTCCGATCAGCCGCAACCCCGGCAGGTCGGTCAGGAACCGTTCGGCGTGCCCGCCCGCGCCGAGGGTGGCGTCGAGGAGGACCGCGCCCGAACCGTCGGCGTGGTGGCGGGTCAGCGCGGGGGTGAGCAGTTCGACGCAGCGGTGCAGCAGGACGGGCACATGTCCGAAGTTCGCTGAATCGTCAACCACGGCAACACCTCCCCGGGTCGGGCGAGACGCCCCTGACCCCTCGGCGGCCAGGAGGGCCGGCGCCCTTGCATCGAGGTCCCTGTCCGAAGGCACGAACCTGGCGTTGGGGAAGTACGCCAGGGTCGGTTCGGGCAGAGGCCACGTTGCACGGGCATGCGCCTCAGATGATGTCGCCGAGTGCTTCATCGCTGGCCGCGGAGAAGTTCTCTTCGTGGGTCTGCTGGTAGTCCTGCCATGCTTGCGCATCCCAGATCTCCAGGTAGTCGACCGCTCCGATCACCACGCAATCCTTGGAGAGGTTCGCGTAGCGGCGGTGATCGGCCGACAACGTGATGCGTCCCTGCGCGTCGGGATGCTGCTCGTCCGTGCCGGCGGCGAGGTTGCGCAGGAATGCACGGGCGTCGGGGTTGCTGCGCGACGCCTTGCTCGCCCGGCGCGCGAGCTGCTCGAATTCACCCCGCGGATAGACGGCGAGGCTGTGGTCTTGGCTCTTGGTGACCATCAACCCCCCTGCCAGCGCATCGCGGAACTTGGCGGGCAACGTGAGCCGCCCCTTGTCGTCGAGTTTGGGCGTGTAGGTGCCGAGAAACACCAGCTCACCTCCCCGCTCGGGGTCACCGCCTCGCCATACCGCGAAATCACCCGCCCCATACTCGAATACGTCAAGCGGGTCAGCAAGGA
>NZ_LZJG01000473.1:0-13781 GCF_001667785.1 Mycobacterium sp. E3247
GTGACCACCTCCGACATAACACCGAACGGTACAGGGCGATTAGGCTGCGCAGGGTGGACGTCGACGCATTCGTGCTGGCCCATCGCGGTACCTGGGACCGCCTCGACCGGCTGGTCGGACGGCGTCGCTCGCTGACCGGCGCCGAGGTCGACGAGCTCGTCGAGCTCTACCAGCGGGTGTCCACCCACCTCTCGACGCTGCGCTCGGCGTCGTCGGATTCGGTGCTGATCGGTCGGCTCTCCAGCCTGGTCGCGCGGGCCCGCTCCGTGGTGACCGGCGCCCACGCGCCGTTGAGCAGTACGTTCGCCCGGTTCTGGACGGTGTCATTCCCGGTGGTCGCCTACCGCTCGTGGCGGTGGTGGCTGGGCACGGCGGTGGCGTTCTTCGCCGTGGTGGTGGTCATGGCGCTATGGGTCATCGGCAACCCCGAGGTGCAGTCGGCCGCCGGAACGCCAAGCGACATCGAGCAATTGGTGAACCACGACGTCGCCTCCTACTACAGCGAACATCCGGCGTTGGCCTTCGCGCTGCAGATCTGGATCAACAATTCCTGGGTCGCCGCGCAGTGCATCGCGATGTCGGTCCTACTCGGCCTGCCGATTCCCATCGTGCTGTTTCAGAACGCCGCCAACCTCGGGCTGATCTCCGGGCTGATGTTTCAGGCGGGCAAGGGCGGTGTGCTGCTCGGGCTGCTCGCCCCGCACGGGCTGCTGGAGCTGACGGCGGTCTTCCTGGCCGGGGGGGCGGGGATGCGGCTGGGCTGGTCGGTGATCGCACCCGGCGACCGGCCCCGCGGACAGGTGCTCGCCGAACAGGGCCGGGCCGTCGTGTCGGTCGCGATCGGACTGGTGGCCGTGCTGTTGGTCTCGGGGTTGATCGAGGCGTTGGTGACGCCCTCGCCGCTGCCGACGTTCGTTCGGGTCGGCATCGGGGTCATCGCCGAGGCGGCATTCCTGTCCTACATCGTGCATTTCGGCCGCCGCGCGGCGAAGGCCGGTGAGACCGGCGACATCGAAGACGCGCCCGACGTGGTCCCCACCGGATGAGCGGTCAGAGCCGGCCGGTGGCCTTCATCGCCAGGTAGCGGTCGGCCAGGGCGGGCGCCAATTCGGTGGGCGGGGCGTCGACGACCTCCACCCCGCCGTGGCGCAGCCGGGTGGCGATCGCCCGGCGGTCGTTGCGGGATCGTTCGGCAGCGGCCGCGTCGTAGACGGCGGCCGGATCCGAACGCCCGGCGGCCATGTGGTCCACCCGCGGGTCGGCGACGGCGGCCACCATCAGGTGATGTTTGGCCGACAACTGCGGCAGCACGGGCAGCAATCCCTCGTCGAGCGCGGTCGCGTTGAGATCGGTCAGCAACACCACCAGGGACCGTCGGCGGGCACGTCGGGCGATCGCCGAAACCATTGCGGTCCAGTCGGGTTCGAGCAGCGCCGGTTGCAACGGCGCCATCGCCTCGACCAGCTGGGCGAGCAGTTCGGTGCGCGATGCGCCGAACACACCGGCCCGGCTGACCCGGTCGTGGGCCAGGAAGTCGACGTGGTCGCCGGCCCGCGACGCGAGCGCCGCCAGCAGCAGCGCGGCATCCATCGACCAGTCCAGCCGCGGCCAGCCGGCCGGGTCGGAGGCGGTCGGGTCGACGCCGACGCGGCCCGCCGAGGTGCGTCCCGTGTCGAGCACGATCACCACCCGCCGGTCGCGTTCGGGCCGCCAGGTGCGGACCACGACATCCGCGCGCCGCGCGGTGGCCCGCCAGTCGATCGACCGCACGTCGTCACCGACGACATATTCGCGTAGCGAATCGAATTCGGTCCCCTGGCCGCGGATCAGGGTCGGCAGTAGCCCGTCGATCTCGCGGAGTTTGGCCAGCCGGGCCGGCAGGTGTTTGCGGGACAGGAACGGCGGCAGCACCCGGAGCAGGCCCGGCACCGCTTGCGACCCCTGCCGCCCCGCCAGCCCCAGCGGGCCGATGGACCGGGCGGTGACCATCGCGGCGCGCTGCTCGCCACGGCGGACCGGCCGCAGCCGGGATTGGACGTGCTGGTGTTGGCCGGCGGGGATGTTCACGGGATGGATGCGCGGCCGCGCGCCGGCGCTGGGCGGCCAGGCGTCGCGGACCTGGCCGCGGAACCTGCGCCGGCCGTCGTTGTGGATGAGCAGCCCGACGTCCACCTGCTGCGCGAGCCGGGCGGAGCGATCCGGGGAGCGGGTGTAACGCAACTTGCGCGGGCTGGCCGCCAGCCCGGCGTCCACGGCCACCACGAGCGCCAACGCGACCAACAGAAGGACGAAAGTCCCTGCGGGCGAAGGAGACAGCGCGATGGGCAGGACGCACAACAGCGCGACCAGCCCGGTGCGTCCGGTCAGTGTCATAGGCGCCGCTCCTCCTCATCGCTTCGCGCTCTGCATCGTCGCCGGCGCAACCGCTATCGGGGCACCGGAACCGACGCCAGAATCCCGTCGAGCACACCGTCGGGTGTGGCGCCTTCGAGTTCGGCCTCGGGGCGCAGCATCACCCGGTGCCGCAGCGTGGGCCGGGCCATGGCCTTCACGTCATCGGGGGTGACGTAGTTGCGCCCGGACAGCCAGGCCCAGGACCGGGCCGTGGCCAGCAGCGCGGTCGCCCCCCGGGGGGAGACGCCCAGCTGCAGCGCGGGCGAGGAGCGGGTGGCCCCGGCGATGTCGACGATGTAGCCCAAGACCTCGTCGGCGACCAGCACGTGGCCCACGGCGTCACGCCCGGCCGCCAGTTCGGCGGGTCCGGCCACCGGATTGATCGCCGAGAGGTCGCGGGGATCGAAGCCGTGGGCGTGCCGGCCGAGGATGGCGATCTCCGAATCCCGCGGCGGCAGAGTCACATTCAGTTTGAGCAGGAATCGGTCCAGCTGCGCTTCGGGCAGCTGGTAGGTGCCCTCGTATTCGATGGGGTTCTGGGTGGCGGCGACGATAAACGGGTCGGGCAGGGGCTGGGCCACGCCTTCCACGCTGACCTGACGCTCTTCCATCGCCTCGAGCAGCGCGGCCTGCGTTTTCGGTGGGGTCCGGTTGATCTCGTCGGCCAGCAGCAGGTTGGTGAACACCGGGCCGGGCCGGAACGCGAAGGCGGCCGTGCGCGCGTCGTACACGAGCGAACCCGTGACGTCGCCGGGCATCAGGTCCGGGGTGAACTGCACCCGCTTGAACTCCAGCCGCAGCGCGGCGGCAAGCGCGCGCACCAGCAGCGTCTTCGCCACTCCCGGAACGCCTTCCAACAGCACGTGGCCGCGGCACAGCAGCGCGATCACCAGCCCGCTGATCACCCCCTCCTGCCCGACGACGGCCTTGGCGAGCTCGGTGCGCAACGCCAGCAGCGCGTCTCGTGCCGATTCAGCGGTGGGGGTCTGGGCGGGGGAAGGGGTCTGTGTCACGTGCGGGTGACCTGCCTTTCGATGTCGTCGAGCGCACGGGCAAGTTGTAGCAGGTCGTGGTCGGTCGCCGGGGGTGGGCCGAACAGCTGGTAGGACACGAACGCCGGATCGGCGCCGCTGCGGCCGGCCACCGCGGTCGCCACCGCGGGCGCCGGCGCGCCGGCGCTCAGGCCGAGCCGAGGGAGCAGCCGCTGCAATGTGGCTGTGCGCAGCGCCGCGGCGGCGCGGTCGCGCGCGCGGCGGGAACGGTAGAGCCGGCCGCGACCCTCGACGGTCTCCGACGCGCGCACCACGACGGGCAGCTCCTCGGCGACCAGCGGCCCGGGACGGCGGCCCCGCCACAGCGCGACCAGCAGGACGACCAGGCACAGCTGCACGACGATCCACGTCACGTTCTGCGGGATCAGGTCGGAAACCGAACCGGGGGGCGACGATTCGCCCTCGACGCTGTGGGGTGCGTACCAGACGAGCCGGGGCCGGGCACCCGCGAGGTTCATCGCCAGGGCGGCGTTGCCCGCCTGCAGCAGGGCGCCGTTGGTCAAGAAGTCGGTGCTGCCGACCACCGTGACGGTCCGCCCGCCCTCGCGGAAGCGGATCAGCGCCCCGCCGTAGCAGCGGGTCATCGGCCGCCCGTCGGTGGCGCGGTAGGTGTCGCCGGGCCCGAACCGCACCGGCCCGGCCCGCGTCGCCTCGCGCAGAGTGCAATCCGGATCGGTGTCGAAGGCGTCGGCCGCCGCCGAGACCCGCACGCCCGGCATCAGCGCCTCGCGGGTGCGCGCCGTCGGTTCCACCAGCAGCAGGTCGCCCGGCGCCTTCGAAAGCCGGTCCAGCAGCGGCTCGGTCAGGTATTGGCTCTGCGCCACCAGGATCAGCGCGTCGGGGCGCGCCGCCCGCTCGACCCCGGCGATGCTGTCGGCGACCACGACGTCGACGCCACCCCCGCGCAGCAGCGCCACCAGCGCGCGGGCGCCGTCGGGGCCGGTCGAGGCCGGATCCATGCGCGCGCCCGGCCGTGGCGCCGTCAGGTAGGCATCGACCCCGGCGACCACGGCGAGCACGATCAGGGCGAGGATCACCCAGCGCCAGGATCGCGAGCGCCGTACCGGCGTCGCGGTTTCGGGGCGCCCGGCGGTCGCCATCACCGCACCTGGGCCCACGAGTCGGCCGGGGCGGATTGCCCCGGCCCCGCGGCGACGGCCGCCGAGCGGGACCGCAGGTGGTCGTCGAGGTCGGCGATCATCCGGTATGCGCTCGGTGTCCCCGGTCGCTCGCCGTAGGTGACGTCGTTGAAAGCCGTTGCGGCCTGCGAAAGTTCGCCGGCGAGGTGGGGCAAAGCGGCGCCCGCGTCGGAGGCCAGCTCGTTGGCGGTGCGGCCGGGCGCCGGGTTCAGCACGCCGGTCTCCTCCAGCTGGCGGGCCACCGCGCGCAGCCGGTGCCGAATCGCGGCGGCCCAGTCCCCTTGCGCCGCATAGCCTTCGGCCGTCGCGCGGTGCTGGGCGGCGGTGAGCTGCGCGGCTTCGAAGAGCTGGTAGTCGCCGCCGCGGTTGGTGCGCATGGTGCGCCGCGCGATGTGGATGGCGGCCACCAGTGCGATCCCGAGCATGACGAAAAGCACTGTCGCCGTGAGCCATCCGCCGGGCAGCGACGCGGTCTTCTGCAGCAGCCGGTAAATCGTCTCGTTGAGCCATTCGGCGACCTGCTCGGTGGCCGAGCCCTTGGAGTAGATCGGCTTGTTGAGCTCGTCCTGGGCGGCCTGGTGTGCGGCATCGCGGTCGATGTCGATGGAGGGCACGGTCAGCTCGTCCTCAGACCGGTCGCGTCAGCCACAGGTTATCGGTGGACTCGGCCGCATACTGCCCGCCCGCGGCGCCGGTCTGCAGCACCAGATCGAATGCCTCGGCGCGCATCCGGCGATCGGTGTAGAGCAGGGCGATCACCCCGGCGTTGAACGGCGCGGTGATGATCTCGCCGATCGCGGCGCCCACCGACGCGACCGCGGTGCTGACCAGGAAGGCCGCGGTGGACGTGCTGACCGGGAAGAACTTGCTGGCGATCTCGAACGGCACCGAGACCGCGCCCGCGACAACGGAGGTCACCAGCAGCGACAGCAGCCGGATGCCCAGCACGCGCCAGAAGCCGTTGCGCACCAAGGCGAACGATCGGGTGATGGCGTCCAGGACGGGCAGCCGCTCCAGCACGATCAGCACGGGCGCAAACAGCACCACCGTGTACAGGTACACCAGCAAGGCGATCACGGCCAGCACCAGCGGCACGCCCAGGATGACCGCCGCCGCGCCGTTGCCGATGGCCGCCAGCACCGCGACGATCACGATCACCAGTCCGGCGACGACCGCCAGGGCGGCGCCTTCCAGCAGGGCGAGACCGAACAACGGCACCAGGCGCCCGCGGATCCTGGCCCACGTCTCGCCGATGGTGATCGGCGAGCCGAACACCGCCCGCCCGACGATGACGGTGAGCATCCCGGACAGCAGCATGCCGCCCAGCCAGGCGACCAGGACACCGGCGCCCATCGACGTCAACCAGGCGCCGATGACCCCGCTGGTCAGCTCCTTGGCGTGGTCGGTGCTCAGCCTGCCGTAGGCCGCCAACGGCCCGTAGACGGCCAGTTTCGTGACGATCTGGATGACCACCACCACGATGGTGGTCAGTCCCAGGGTGGCTTTCGGGTTGGCGCGGACGTAGCCGACCGCGCCGTTGAAGATGTCGCCCAGGGTGAGCGGCCGCAACGGGATGATGCCGGGTTTGACCGCCGCCGGAACACCCGGCCCGGATTGCCACGGCGGCGGGGGCCCATACCCCGGTGGGGGGCCGTAACCCGGTGGCGGTCCATACCCCGGTGGTGGGCCGTAACCCAGGGGTGGCCCGTAACCCGGTGGTGGGCCGTAACCCAAGGGTTGCCCGTAGGCCGGTGGCCGGTAACCCGGTGGTGGGCCGTAGCCGGGTGGGGGTCCGTATCCCGGGGGTGGGCCATACCCCGGTGGTGGGCCGTAGCCCGGTGGCGGGCCAACCGGATAGCCAGGGGGCGGCGCGCTCAACGTGTTCCGCGGCGTCTGCGAGCGGGCCCGTCGTTCGTCATGGGCTCCATCCTGTCGGTGGTCCGGGCATTTCTCAATCATGGCCAGGCCGCCGGCGCGTAGCGTTCTCGGCATGGCGGAACTCAAATCCCGGCTGCGGGCCGACCTGACCGATGCGATGAAGAGCAAGGACAAGCTGCGCACGGCGACCCTGCGCCTCCTGCTCGCCGCGATCCAAACCGAGGAGGTGTCCGGCAAGCAGGCCAAAGACCTCTCCGACGACGAGGTGATCAAGGTGCTGGCCCGGGAGTCCCGTAAGCGTGCCGAGTCGGCGGAGATCTACACGCAGAACGGCCGCGGGGAGTTGGCCGCCAACGAGCACGCCGAGGCGCGCATCATCGACGAGTATTTGCCGACGCCGCTCACCGAGGCCGAACTGGCCGACGCCGACGACACCGCCATCGCCCAGGTCGCCGAGGAGATCGGCGAGCGTCCGAGCATGAAGCAGATGGGGATGGTGATGAAGGCGGCCACCGCGATCGCGGCCGGCAAGGCCGACGGGGCCCGGTTGTCGGCGGCGGTCAAGGACCGCCTGTAGGCGAGACCAGCACCCGGGTGCCGTCGGCGGCCCGCCGGGTGACGCGCCGGACGTCGAGCTGCTCGAGCAACGGCACGGCGACCCGCCGGGTGGTGCCCAGCGCCCGGCGCGCGTCGCTGACCGTGAACGGCTGTGGCAGCGCCGCGAGGACGCTGGCCGCCCGGTCCAGCGCGCCGGATCCCAGGACGACGCCGTCGGCGATCCGGGTCAGCCGCCCGGCGCGCACCGCCGCGGCCAGCTCCCGGGAACCCAGCTTGAGCTCGGCCAGTTCGTCGGCCTCCGGTGCCCGGAACGGCTCGGCGGCCAGCCACTCCTCGATGGTGCGCACCGCCTTGTCGACGCGGGCCGGCAGGCCGGCGCCCGGCGCGCGGACCAGCCCGTCGGCGACCTGAAGGCCGGTGCCCTCGAGCAGCGGCGGCAGCAGTTCGGCGGCGGGCAGCCCGGCCCGCTGCCGCACTGTCTCCAGCGGCATCCCCGCCGCGACGTCGTGGTCGTCGGCCCAGCGCCGCACCGCCGCGGTCGCGCGCTCGCGCCGGCCGGCCCACCACCGGGGATCCACCACCCAATCCCCGACCCGCAGCCCGGCGAGCGGCAGCCCCATCGCCCTCAGGTCGGCCGCCCGGGCGCAGTCGGGCGGGCGCACCCGCCCGGTGGCGAGCTCGGCGGCCCGATCCCGGGCGGCGCCGCGGCGGCGCAGCGCCGGCGGCCGGACGTCGAGCACCTCGACACCCGCCGCGATCCGGTGCTCGCCGGGATCGTGCAGCAGTCCCACGTCGCCGACCCGCAGCGGCAGCGACCGCGCCAGCCGCAGCCGGGCCGCCGCCTCGCCCAGCGGGCGCACCTGCACCGGCACGGCCGCGGACCCGACGTGCAGCACCAGCTGGCGGTGCAGCGCGTCCGCCGACCGCAGGGCGACGTCGATCTCCGCCGTCTGCAACCACACGCCCGGCGTCCGAACGGTGTCGCCGCGGCCGATGTGCTGGCGGTCCACGCCGCGCAGGTTGAGCGCGACGCGCGCCACCGGGCCGGCGGCCGGCTGGTCGCGGCCCAGCGACTGCAGCCCGCGCACCGTGACGCGCCGGCCGGCGTGCTCCAGCTCGTCGCCCACCCGGATCGTCCCGGCCGCCAGCGTCCCGGTCACCACGGTGCCCGCGCCCCGGACGGTGAAGCTCCGATCGACCCACAGCCGCACGTCGGCGTCCGGGTCCGGAGCCGGCAGCCGGTCGGTCAGCGCCAGCAGCTCCGCGCGCACCCGCTCCAGGTCGGTCCCGATCGCGACGGGGACCCCGGCCAGCGAGGTGGCGGCGAACCGTTCCCGCGCCTGCTCGATGGCCGGGCCGGGATCGGCGAGGTCGGCCTTGCTGATCACCACCAGCCCGTGCCGGACCCCGAGCGCGTCCAGCGCCGCGAGGTGTTCGTCGGATTGCGGCATCCAGCCCTCGGTCGCGGCGACGACGAACAACACCGCAGGGACGGTCCCCACCCCCGCCAGCATGTTGGCCACGAACCGCTCGTGCCCGGGGACGTCGACGAACGCCAGCTGTCGGCCGCCGAGCTCGGTCCACGCGAAACCGAGGTCGATGGTCAGGCCCCGGCGCCGCTCCTCGGCCAGCCGGTCCGGCCACATGCCGGTGAGCCGGTGCAGCAGGGTGGATTTGCCGTGGTCGACATGCCCGGCGGTGGCTATGACGAACATGCGAGCACCGCCGCCGCCAGCAGCGCGTCGTCCTCGGGCGCCACGGTGCGCAGGTCGAGCAGGCACCGGCCGGCCTCGAGGCGGCCGACGACCGGCGGGCTGGCCGCGCGCAGCGCGGCGGCGTAGGGCTCCGGCAGGCTCACGGCGGCGCTGGGCAGCCGGACGTCCGGCGCCCCCCCGCCGCCGACGGCCGCGACGCAGTCCACCGCCTGCGCGCCCGGCAGCGCGGCCGCCAGCGACTCCGCACGGGCGCGCAGCCCCGCCACGTCGGCGACCAGCGCTTCGGCCACCGGCGTCGGCGGCCCCGTCAGGGTCGCTTCCAGCGCGGCCAGGGTGAGCTTGTCCACTCGCAGGGCGCGCGCGGCCGGGTGGCGGCGCAGCCGTTCGATGAGCTCGGCGTCGCCCAGCAGCAGGCCCGCCTGGGGGCCGCCGAGCAGTTTGTCGCCGCTCGCGGTGACCAGGTCGGCGCCGTCGCGCAGGGCCGTCGTGGCGTCGGGCTCGTCGGGCAGCAGGGGGTGCGGGGCCAGCAGCCCGGACCCGATGTCGACGACGAGGGGGACGCCCAGTCGGGACAACTCCGCGACGCTCACCGCCGAGGTGAACCCGGTGACGTGGAAGTTCGACGGGTGGACCTTCAGGACGAAACCGGTCTGCGGCCCGATCGCCTCGGTGTAGTCGCGCAGGCTGGTGCGGTTCGTGGTGCCGACCTCGCGCAGCCGCGATCCGGTGGAGGCCAGCAGCTCGGGGATGCGGAACCCGTCGCCGATCTCGACCAGCTCGCCGCGGCTGAGCACGATCTCCTTGCCCCCCGACCAGCCCCCAGCGAGCGTGAGGGCCGTCAGCAGCAGCGCGGCCGCGTTGTTGTTGACGACGTGCACCCCACCGGCGAGGGGTACCGCGCGGGCCAGCGCCGCCAGCGCGCCCCGGCCGCGGCGGCCGCGGCGGCCCGTCGCCAGGTCCAGCTCGACGTCGGTGGTGCCCGCGGCGGCGACCACGGCGTCGACGGCGGCCCGCGACAGCGGCGCGCGCCCCAGGTTGGTGTGCACGACGACGCCGGTGGCGTTGATCACGGGCCGCAGGCTCGACGCGGTGCTGGGCAGCGCGCCGAGGGCATGCTCGGCGACACGCTCGGGCTCGATCTCCCCGGCGCGCGCCCGCCGCTGCGCGTCGGCGATCACCGACTTCACCAGCGCCCGCCCCAGCACCCGCTGGGCCTCGACCAGGCGCGGATCGGCGAGCAGCGTATCGGTCCCCGGCACCCGCCGGCGCGGGTCGGTCATGTCGGGCTTGAAAGAGTATGGCGGAGGCGGACGGGAATCGAACCCGCCAGCGGCAGCGTCTGCCGTTCGACGGTTTTGAAGACCGCGCCGGTCACCAGACCGGACACGCCTCCTCGGACCATGCCGACAATTATGTATCCCGTGACCTACCGGCTGACTCAGTACGCCCACGGTGGCGGCTGCGCGTGCAAGATCCCGCCCGGCGAGCTCGAGGAGGTGGTCCGCGGGCTGGGGGTGAGCGCGCCGCGCGACCCGGTCGGCGAGCTGCTGGTCGGGCTGGAGCACGGCGACGACGCCGCCGCGGTGCGGATCGCCGACGGCACGGCGCTGATCGCGACGACGGACTTCTTCACCCCGGTGGTCGACGACGCCTACGACTGGGGGCGCATCGCGGCCACCAACGCGCTGTCCGACGTCTACGCGATGGGCGGGCGCCCGGTGGTGGCGGTGAACCTGCTGGGCTGGCCGCGCGACGTGCTGCCGTTCGAACTGGCGGCCGAGACGCTGCGCGGCGGCCTGGACGTCTGCGGCCTGGCCGGCTGCCACCTCGCCGGCGGGCACAGCGTCGACGACCCGGAACCCAAATACGGGCTGGCCGTCACCGGGATCGCGGACCCGAACCGGTTGCTGCGCAACGACTCCGGGAAGCCCGGGCTGCCGCTGTCGCTGACCAAACCGCTCGGCGTCGGCGTGCTCAACAGCAGGCACAAGGCCACCGGGGAGCGCTTCGAGCAGGCCATCCGGGTGATGACCACCCTCAACGCCGAGGCGGCCGCCGCCGCGCTGGCCGCCGGCGCCGAATGCGCAACCGACATCACCGGTTTCGGGCTGCTCGGTCATCTGCACAAGCTGGCGCGGGCCAGCGGCGTCACAGCGATCGTCGACGCGGCGGCGGTGCCCTACCTGGAGGGGGCCCGGGAGGCGCTGGCGGCCGGCTACGTCAGCGGGGGCACGCGCCGCAACCTCGACTGGGTGGCCCCGCACGCCGACCTGTCCGCGGTCGGGGAGTCCGACGCCCTGTTGCTCGCCGACGCGCAGACCTCGGGCGGCCTGCTGGTCGCCGGTGAGATACCGGGCGCCCCGGTGATCGGTGAGCTGGTGCCGCGCGGCGAGCACACGATCGTGGTGCGGTGAACCGAGCGGGGTTTCGGCGCCGCGCACTAGGGTGGTGTTCATGGCCCCGAAAAAAGACATGCGGAAGCTTTTCCTCGAGTGGCCCGTCGTACGTCAGCTGCGTTCGGGCGACAAGCTCGGCCGCGGCTCGGCCGTGACCTCGAAGCGCACCCGCGCCGTCACGCCGCGCACGACGACGGCCGACCGCGTGGTGCAGAGCATCTGCCCCTATTGCGCGGTCGGTTGCGGGCAGCGGGTCTACGTCAAGGACGAACGGGTGGTCCAGATCGAGGGCGACCCGGACTCGCCGATCTCGCGAGGCCGCCTGTGCCCCAAGGGTGCTGCCAGTGAACAGCTGGTGAACTCGCCCGGCCGGCAGCTACAGGTGCTCTACCGCGCCCCCCGGGCGACCGAATGGCAGCCCCTCGAGCTGGACACCGCGATCGACATGATCGCCGACCGGTTCGTCGAGTCCCGCCGCCACACCTGGCAGGACATCGACAAGAAGGGCAACCTGTTGCGCCGCACCATGGGCATCGCCGCGCTGGGCGGGGCGACGCTGGACAACGAAGAGAACTACCTCATCAAGAAGCTCTTCACCGCCGCGGGCGCCATTCAGATCGAGAACCAAGCTCGCATTTGACACTCCGCCACGGTTCCCGGTCTGGGAGCCTCCTTCGGGCGCGGCGGCGCCACCCAAACACTGCAGGACATGGCGAACGCCGATTGCATCGTCATCCAGGGCTCCAACATGGCCGAGTGCCACCCGGTGGGTTTCCAGTGGGTCGAGGAGGCCCGGGCCCGCGGCGCGCGGGTGATTCACGTGGACCCGCGCTTCACCCGCACCTCGGCGGTGTCGGACAAACACATCCCGATCCGGGCCGGTTCGGACGTGGTGCTGCTCGGCGCGTTGATCAACCACATCCTCGGTAATGATCTGTGGTTCAAGGAGTACGTGGTCGCCTACACCAACGCCGCCACGTTGATCAACGAAAAGTTCAGGGACACCGAGGATTTGAACGGCCTGTTCTCCGGCTTCGACCCCGAGACCGGGCAGTACGACACCTCGACGTGGGCGTACGAGCAGGAGAGCAACGGCCAGATCGAGTCCGCCGGCGGCGACCACACGCACGGTGCCACCGCGTCACCGAGCGCGGCGGGCGACGAGCACGGCAGCGGCGGCCCGCCGCTCGCGCACGCCCGGGTGAAGCGGGACGAAACCCTGCAGCACCCGCGCACGGTCTTCCAGATCCTCAAGCGCCACTACGCCCGCTACACCCCGGAGATGGTCACCGACGTCTGTGGCATCAGCCGCGCGGATTTCGACTACCTCGCGCACTCCATCGTCGAGAACTCCGGGCGCGAGCGCACCACCTGCTTCGCCTACGCCGTCGGGTGGACGCAGCACACCCTCGGCGCCCAATTCATCCGCACCGCAACCATTCTGCAGCTCCTGCTGGGCAACGTGGGCCGGCCGGGCAGCGGCATCATGGCGCTGCGCGGCCACGCCACCATCCAGGGCTCCACGGACATCCCGACGCTGTTCAACCTGCTGCCCGGCTACCTGCCCATGCCCAAGGCCGGCATGCACGACACCCTGGCCGACTATCTCCACGCGGTGGGATCGAAGAAGCAGAAGGGGTTCTGGGCCAACTCCGACACCTATGCGATCAGCCTGCTCAAGGCGTGGTGGGGGGAGGCGGCCACCAAGGACAACGACTGGGCCTACGACTACCTGCCGCGGCTGTCCGGGCCGCACGGCACCTACCAGACCGTGATGGGCATGCTGGCCGACGAGGTGGAGGGCTACTTCCTGCTCGGCCAGAACCCCGCGGTCGGGTCGGCGCACGGCCGGATGCAGCGGATGGGCATGTCCCACCTCAAGTGGCTGGTGGTGCGCGACCTCAACCTCATCGAGTCGGCCACCTGGTGGAAGGACGGGCCCGAAATCGCTTCGGGCGAACTGAAAACGGAGGACATCGAGACCGAGGTGTTCTTCCTGCCCGCCGCCACGCACGTGGAGAAGGCCGGATCGTTCACCCAGACCCAGCGCCTGGTGCAGTGGCGCCACAAGGCCGTCGAGCCGCCGGGCCAGTGTCAGAGCGAGTTGCAGTTCTTCTTCGAACTCGGCAGGCGGATCAGGCAGCGGTTGGCCGGGTCGACCGACGAGCGCGACCGGCCCCTGCTGGACCTGACGTGGGACTACCCGACCGACGAGCACGGCGAGCCCGACGGCGAAGCCGTATTGGCCGAGATCAACGGGTATCACACCGCCGACCGCGCGCCGCTGTCGTCGTACACCGAGTTGCGCGCCGACGGGTCGACCGCCGCCGGTTGCTGGATCTACACGGGCGTCTACGCGAACGCCACCAACCAGGCCGCCCGCCGCGTCCCGCGCGGCGGTGACTCGCCGAGCCAGCACGAGTGGGGCTGGGCGTGGCCCGCCGACCGAAGAATCCTCTACAACCGCGCGTCGGCCGACCCGGACGGCAAGCCGTGGAGCGAACGCAAGAAATACGTGTGGTGGGACGCGGACCAGCGGCGCTGGGTCGGGTATGACGTGCCCGACTTCGTGGCCGACCGGGCGCCGGGCAGCCGGCCCGATCCCGACGTCGGCGGTCCCGACGCGCTCGCCGGGGACGACCCGTTCAT
>NZ_LZJG01000474.1:0-1355 GCF_001667785.1 Mycobacterium sp. E3247
TCAAACGGCTGAAAGTTGGTGCCACGCGGCGGTTTTCGGCCACCACCCGGGAGTCGTTGTTGGCGGATCTGCGCCGGATACTCGATCCGGATTACGGCGTGCGTGCGCGAGAGATCGCCCGGCACATGACCAAACCCGCTGAAAGCGTTGTCAAGGCCGCTGACGTGGTGGAGAAGTTTGCCGGCTCGCGGAGTCGCGCCTGATCGGCAAAGCCGACAGCGCGGATGTGTGCCGCACTGTCAGCGTCCTGACTCCGGCGCCGGCGCCGAACTAGTTGCCGCTTCTGGAGACACGGGACCACACTTTCTGGCACACTAGATATCTGATCAGCCGACGATGCCTGGGGGTCGCGTCAAACCGTCAAAGGTCGTCACAGTCCAATGGTCGGGGGGATAGGGCCGATGATATTGGCTTCGTCACACCCGACGGCGCCCGGTGGGAATTGCCGGTTCGCCCGCTCGCGGAACCTCATTCCCCATGCCATGCAACGAAAACAGTCAATCCCAATAGGGAAGGGAGAGACTGAAATTAGGGCCGAAAGACCCTACTCTGAAGTGTTGCCGGGGCAAGGGAAAAGTGATTAAGGTTACAACGCGATGAAATTTGCTGTGGCAAGCTACGGGACGCGCGGTGACATAGAGCCGTGCCTCGCTATCGGGCGGGAACTGACGCGCAGAGGGCACGAAGTCCGCATGGCCGTCCCGCCCAATCTTGTTGAGCTCGCGCAGGAAGCAGGCCTGGCGGCCATCGGCTACGGACCCGACATGCACGACTTCTGGAGCGACGAGTTCATCCGCGACTTCTGGAAGAATTTCGTGCGCGGGCCCATCAAGTTGATGCGCGACGCATGGGAGCCGGTGCTGCGGAACTGGCAGCTGATGAGCTCGTCACTGATGTCGGTCGGTGCCGGCGCCGATTTGATCTTCACCGGACAGCTCTACCAGGACCTCGCGATCAACGTCGCCGACTACTACCGCATTCCGATGGCCACGCTGCATTACATTCCGATGCGGCCCAACGGCGAGCTGATTCCGCGCGTGCCGGCGCCGCTGTTTCGCTCCGGCATGAAAACGGTCGAGTGGTTGTTTTGGCGCTCGACGAAGCAAGTGGAGAACGCACAGCGCCGCGAGCTCGGACTGCCCGCGGCCACGAAACCCTCGCCCCGGCGGATCGCCGAACGCGGCTCGCTCGAGATCCAGGCCTATGACGAAGTCTGCTTTCCCGGGCTGGCCGCCGAATGGGCGAAGAAATGGGGCGACCGACGGCCCTTTGTCGGCGCGCTGACCATGGAGTTGACCACGGACGCCGACGAGGACGTGGCATCGTGGATCGCCGGTGGATCGCCGCCGATCTGC
>NZ_LZJG01000475.1:0-2763 GCF_001667785.1 Mycobacterium sp. E3247
AAAGAGGAAACGCCACCTATGGCTCGACTAGTAGGCGTCGATCTGCCGCGCGACAAGCGGATGGAGATCGCGCTGACCTACATCTTCGGCGTCGGCCGCACCCGGTCGAACGAGATCCTGGCAGCTACCGGAATCGACAAGGACCTGCGCACCAGGGACCTGACCGACGACCAGCTGACCCACTTGCGTGACTACATCGAAGCGAACCTCAAGGTTGAGGGTGACCTGCGCCGCGAGGTGCAGGCCGACATTCGCCGCAAGATCGAGATCGGCTGCTACCAGGGCCTGCGGCACCGCCGCGGCCTGCCGGTGCGCGGCCAGCGGACCAAGACCAATGCGCGCACCCGCAAGGGCCCCAAGCGCACCATCGCAGGCAAGAAGAAGGCCAGGTAACCGCCCATGCCACCAGCCAAGAAGGCAGCCTCTGCGCCCAAGAAGGGGCAGAAGACCCGCAAGCGGGAAAAGAAGAACATCCCGCACGGCGCCGCGCACATCAAGAGCACGTTCAACAACACGATCGTGAGCATCACCGACCCGCAGGGCAACGTCATCGCCTGGGCGTCGTCGGGCCACGTCGGGTTCAAGGGTTCGCGGAAGTCGACGCCGTTCGCCGCGCAGCTGGCCGCCGAAAACGCCGCGCGCAAGGCGCAGGAGCACGGCGTGAAGAAGGTCGACGTGTTCGTCAAGGGCCCGGGCTCGGGCCGGGAGACGGCGATCCGCTCGCTGCAGGCCGCGGGCCTGGAGGTCGGCGCGATCTCCGACGTCACCCCACAGCCGCACAACGGCTGCCGTCCGCCCAAGCGCAGAAGGGTCTAGGGAAAGAATCATGGCTCGTTACACCGGACCCATCACCCGCAAGTCGCGCCGGCTGCGCACCGACCTGATCGGTGGCGACCAGGCCTTCGAGAAGCGTCCCTACCCGCCCGGCCAGCACGGCCGCGCGCGGATCAAGGAAAGCGAGTACCTGCAGCAGCTGCAGGAGAAGCAGAAGGCCCGCTTCACCTACGGCGTCATGGAGAAGCAGTTCCGCCGCTACTACGAAGAGGCCACCCGCCAGCCCGGCAAGACGGGTGAGGAGCTGCTCAAGATCCTGGAAAGCCGACTGGACAACGTCGTCTACCGCGCCGGGCTCGCCCGCACGCGCCGGATGGCCCGCCAGCTGGTCAGCCACGGCCACTTCAGCGTCAACGGCGTGCACGTCAACGTGCCCAGCTACCGGGTGTCCCAGTACGACATCATCGACGTGCGGGACGGCTCGCTGAACACGGTGCCGTTCCAGATCGCCCGGGAGACGGCGGGCGACCGCCCGATCCCCGGCTGGCTGCAGGTGGTGGGGGAGCGTCAGCGGATCCTGATCCACCAGCTGCCCGAGCGGGCGCAGATCGACGTGCCCCTCGCCGAGCAGCTGATCGTCGAGTTCTACTCGAAGTAACAAGACTTTTCGGGCCGCCCGGCCCGGAAACCTCAACGGCATCAAATAGCGGGTGCCGAGAAGGAGAAGAAGAAACACCATGCTGATTTCTCAGCGACCCACACTGTCGGAAGAAGTACTGTCCGACAACCGCTCGCAGTTCGTCATCGAGCCCCTGGAGCCCGGATTCGGTTACACCCTGGGCAATTCGCTGCGCCGGACGCTGCTGTCGTCGATTCCCGGCGCGGCCGTGACCAGCATCCGCATCGACGGCGTGCTGCACGAGTTCACCACCGTCGCCGGGGTGAAGGAAGACGTCACCGCGATCATCCTGAACCTCAAGAGCCTGGTGGTGTCCTCGGAGGAGGACGAGCCGGTTACCATGTACCTGCGCAAGCAGGGCCCGGGCGCGGTCACCGCCGGTGACATCGTGCCGCCCGCCGGTGTCACGGTGCACAACCCCGAGATGCACATCGCGACGCTGAACGACAAGGGCAAGCTCGAGGTCGAACTCGTCGTCGAGCGTGGCCGCGGCTACGTGCCGGCGGTGCAGAACCGGGCCTCCGGCGCCGAAATCGGCCGGATCCCGGTCGATTCCATCTACTCACCGGTGCTCAAGGTGACCTACAAGGTGGACGCGACCCGTGTCGAGCAGCGCACCGACTTCGACAAGCTGGTCCTGGACGTCGAGACCAAGAGCTCGATCACCCCGCGTGACGCGCTGGCGTCGGCCGGTAAGACCCTGGTCGAACTGTTCGGCCTGGCACGCGAACTCAACGTCGAGGCCGAGGGTATCGAGATCGGGCCGTCGCCGGCCGAGGCCGACCACATCGCCTCGTTCGCGCTGCCGATCGACGACCTGGACCTGACGGTGCGGTCGTACAACTGCCTCAAGCGCGAGGGTGTGCACACTGTCGGCGAGCTGGTCAGCCGCACCGAGTCCGACCTGCTCGACATCCGCAACTTCGGTCAGAAGTCGATCGACGAGGTGAAGGTCAAGCTGCACCAGCTGGGCCTGTCGCTCAAGGACAGCCCGGCGAGCTTCGACCCGTCGCAGGTCGCCGGCTACGACGTGGCCACCGGCACGTGGTCCACCGAAGGCGCCTACGACGACCAGGACTACGCGGAAACCGAACAGCTGTAAAGGCCGTCCGGTGACGATGCGGCCGCTGAGGAACCGGACACCTACAACAGAAGCCCGTCCCGGCCCTACCTGATACGGGGGCCGGCCCCCAATGAGGAGATAGTGCAATGCCCAAGCCCACCAAGGGCCCCCGCCTCGGCGGGTCGTCTTCGCACCAGAAGGCCCTGCTGGCCAACCTGGCCACGTCGCTGTTCGAGCACGGCCGGAT
>NZ_LZJG01000476.1:0-2663 GCF_001667785.1 Mycobacterium sp. E3247
GCCGCCGCCTCAGGCCTGCGCGCCACCTGCCCGGCGAACAACACCGGAATCGACGCCGGCCCCCACGCCTCGGTCAGCACCTCGTCGTTGCCGAGAGCACGCAGCCGGGCGTGTTCGGCCTCGTCGAGGACATCGACGTCCGAGAGGGACCGGGTTGCGTCGGTCGTCAACGAGACCAACACGCGTTGTAACCGGTCGATCAGGGTCGCGACGGAGCCGGCGTCGAACACATCGGTGCGGAACTCCACCGCCCCGCCGATGCCGGCGGGTTGTCCGTCGTCGGTCCAGCGCTCAGCCAACGAAAACACCAGATCCATGCGCGCCGTGTGCATGTCGAGCGGCAGCGAAGTCGCACGGAGATCGCCCAGGACCAGTTCGGCGGGCCCGTCGTTCTGCCAGGTCAACATGACCTGGACCAGCGGATGGTGGGTGAGGCTGCGGGTGGGGTTGAGCCGTTCCACGAGCGCCTCGAACGGCACGTCCTGGTGTTCGTACGCCGCGAGGCTGCGCCGCCGCACCTGCGCCAACACCTCTGCGAGAGTGGGGTTTCCGGCCAGGTCGACGCGGAGCACCAAGGTGTTGACGAAAAAGCCCACCAGTTCTTCCAGCGCCGGGTCTCGCCGCCCGGCGATCGGAAAGCCCACCGCCACATCGGAGGTCGCGCCGACTTTCGCCAGCAGCACCGCCAGGGCGGCCTGCAGCACCATGAAGCTGGTCGCGTTGTGCTCGCGAGCGACCTCGCGCACGCGCTGCTGCAGCTCCGGCGGCCACTTCACGGCCACGCGGGCGCCGCGATGGTCGGCCACCGGCGGGTAGGGCCGGTCGGTGGGCAGCGCGAGGCGCTCGGGCAGTTCGGCCAGGGCCTCTTGCCAGTAGCGCAGCTGCCCGGCGATCGGGCTGCCAGGGTCGTCCAGTGCACCCAGGTTGGCCTGCTGCCACAGCGTGTAATCGACATACTGCACGCTCAGCGGCGCCCACGCGGGCGCCTCGCCCGCGCACCGGCTGGAATAGGCCACCCCGAGATCGCGCACCAGCGGGGTCAGCGACGATCCGTCGGCGGCGATGTGGTGGACGACCGCCACCAAGACGTGCCGGTCCGGTGCGACTCGGAAAAGCCAGGCGCGCATGGGAATTTCGGCGGCCAGATCGAAGGTGTGGCGGGCAGCGGTCTCGATGGCCTCGTCGAGGCGGCCCGCCGACCACTCGGCGGCGTCCACCACCCGCCAGCCGAAGTCGGCGCGAACGGCGGGGACGACCACCTGCCGGGGTGTTCCCTGCGGTGCGGCGAACACCGTGCGCAGGCTTTCGTGCCGGGTCACGACGTCACCCAGCGCCGTCCCAAGCGCCTCGACGTCCAGGGCCCCGTCCAGCTGTATCGCCGCGGCCAGGTTGTACACCGGCGACGGTCCCTGCAACTGATCGGTGAACCACAGGCGGGATTGGGCGAACGACAACGGCACCACCGCCGGCCGCGCACCGGCCACGATCCGGGCGGGCCGGCCCTCGCCCGCACCGAGACGCTGAGCCAACTCCCGGATCGTGGGCGCCTCGAACAGCGTTCGCACTTGCAGGTGGGCGCCCAGGCCGGTGGTGACCGCCGCGACCAAACGCATGGCCGACAACGAATCCCCGCCGAGGTCGAAGAAGGACTCCTCGACCCCGACGCGCTGCAGCCCCAGGACGCGGGCGTAGATGCCGGCGAGGATTTCCTCCACCGGTGTGGCCGGGGGCCGGTATTCGCCGCTTTCCTGGTAGTCGGGTGCGGGCAGGGCGCGGATGTCGAGTTTGCCGTTGATGGTCAGGGGCAGTTCGTCGAGTGCGACGACCGCGGCGGGGAGCATGTAGCTGGGGAGCAGGTCGGCGAGCCGGGTGCGGATCTCGGCCGGGTCGGCGGTGCCGGTGAGGTAGGCGATGATTCGCTTGTCGCCGGGACGGTCCTCGCGAGCGACCACGGCCGCCTGCTCGACGCCATCCAAACCGGTTAGCGCCGTGCGGATTTCGCCGAGCTCGATGCGGTAGCCGCGGATCTTGACCTGCTCGTCGGCCCTACCCAGGTACTGCAGCTGCCCGTCGGCGCCCCAGCGCACCAAGTCCCCGGTGCGATACATCCGTTGTCCGGGCTCTCCGAACGGGCACGCCACGAACCGCGATGCGGTCAGTCCGGCCCGGCCCACATACCCGTACGCCACGCCTTGACCGGCCACGTACAACTCGCCCATCACGCCGCCGGGCACCGGGTTGAGCCAGCCGTCCAGCACGAAGAAGCCCAGGTGCGCCAGCGGCACACCGATGGGGCTGATGCCGGTGGCGACGTCGCCGTCGCCGATCTTCCGGAACGAGGCGTGCACCGTGGTCTCCGTGATGCCATACATGTTGATCAGCCGCGGCACCCCCGGCCGATGGTGCAGCCATCCGCCGAGCCGCTGCGGTTCCAGCGCCTCGCCACCGAACACCACGGTCCGCAGCTTCAGCTGTCCGCCCAGCGCGGGCGAGAGCGCGTAGAACGCCGACGGTGTCTGGCTGAGCACGCTGACCTGTTCGCGAATCAGCGTGGCGTGCAGCTCTTCTGGCGAGCGGACCACCGCGTCGGGCACGATCACCAGCCGGGCGCCGCGCAGCAGCGACCCGAAGATCTCCCAGACCGAGAAGTCGAAGGCCAGCGA
>NZ_LZJG01000477.1:0-12272 GCF_001667785.1 Mycobacterium sp. E3247
ACGCCGCGCTTGCGATCGCCGCTACTGTCTGGCGGCGACCCGCCGCGCCCGGCTACGCCGCGCTTGCGATCGCCGCTGCTGTCTGGCGGCGAGGCTAGCCGCCGTTCTGGTCCCCGATCAGCAGCCGCACGGCCAGATCCAGTCGCTTGCTGACGTCGGTCGCCGAGGCGCGCCGGGTGAGCCAGGCCAGCAGGTTGGACAGCCAGACGTCCGAGATCACCCGGGCGATGTGGTACTGGTCCTCGGTCGGTTCGCCATCGGCCATCGCCCGGGCGAACATGGAGTCGATGAGCTTCTCGACCTGGTCGACCTCGCTGGCCGCGGACGCGTCGGCGAAGACGTAGGCACGCGTCATGGCCTCGGTGAGCAGGGGATTGCGCTGCATCGCCCGGTTGAGCTTGCCGACCATGAAGTTCAGCCGTTGGAACGGCGTCCCCCCGGCGACCGATGAGCGGTCGGTCTTGGCGTCGATGCGGCTGAATTCGCGGCCCAGCGCCGAAACCAGCAGGTGCACCTTCGACGGGAAGTACCGGTACAGGGTGCCCACCGCGACGTCGGCGCGGTCCGCGACGGCACGCATCTGGACCGCCTCGTAGCCGCCCTTGGACGCGATGGCCATGGTGGCGTCCAGGATGCGTTTGCGCCGTTCCCGCTGGGCCTCCGAGCCGAGTTCGGACTCGGCCAATACCGCCACGTTCATCACCTCGCGCGGTTGCGAGTCAGAAGCGCGGCTCGAGGTGGCCTTCGAGTTGGCACTGGCTGGCATCTGAAGGGTTGCTCCTGTTCCTGGCGGCTCGCTTGCAAACGATACGCATGCTGAGTGTGAATTTCCCACCTCCGTACCGCCGGGACAGCCGCGTGTGCTGCTGCGATGGCGTTCGACTTGACGGTCGATCGCTGGCACTATTAGAACACGTTCTAGTCTGCGACGAGGCCGGGTTGCGCAGCGACCAGAGGCAGACCGGACAATCGAGAGCTAGGGGTCGTAGGCCCCATGTCACGTCGAGTCGAAGGACGCGGAGGTCCCGAGGGTGGTAGCGACCGTCACAGACGAACAGTTCGCCGCGCGCGCCCTGGTGCGCGACTGGGCCCGCAACGCGACGTCAGGGCCCGGCGGGACGACGGCGATTCGCCAGGTCGAGCGCGGTGAGACGGACGCGTGGCGTCCGGTGTTCGCCCGCCTGGCCGAGCTGGGCATCTTCGGTGTCGCGATCCCCGAGGAGCATGGCGGAGCGGGCGGCAGCGTCGAGGACCTGTGCGCGATGGTCGAGGAAGCGGCCAAGGCGCTGGTGCCCGGTCCGGTGGCGACCACCGCGCTCGCGACGCTCGTCGTTACCGACCCCGACCTGCTGGGGCAACTGGCCGCCGGTGAACGCTTCGCCGGGCTGGCGCTGAAAGGTGGCGCCCGGTTCGACGGGCAGACCTCGCGCGTGTCGGGCGCCCTGCCGTGGGTGTTGGGCGCCGCCGACGGCGGCGTCCTGTTGCTGCCCGCCGACGGGAAGTGGCTGGTGGTCGACACCGAGAGCGACGGCGTGCAGATCGAGCCGCTGGAGGCCACCGACTTCTCCCGGCCGTTGGCCCGGGTGGTCCTGACGTCCG
Source organism: Mycobacterium sp. E3247 (assembly GCF_001667785.1). Lineage (NCBI taxonomy): Bacteria > Bacillati > Actinomycetota > Actinomycetes > Mycobacteriales > Mycobacteriaceae > Mycobacterium > Mycobacterium sp. E3247. The sequence continues at coordinate 1,600 of NZ_LZJG01000477.1, forward strand.
CGCCGGCCACCGTCATCGAGTCGCCCGAGCGCGTCGAGGAACTGGCGGCGACCGTGCTGGCGGCCGAGGCCGCCGGCGTGACCCGGTGGTCGCTGGACACCGCCGTCGATTACGCCAAGGTCCGCGAGCAGTTCGGCAAGCCGATCGGCAGCTTCCAGGCCGTCAAGCACCTGTGCGCCGAGATGCTGTGCCGCGCCGAACAGGCTGAGGTGGCCGCCGCCGACGCCGCGCGTGCTGCCGCGGAGTCCGACCCCGACCAGTTCTCGATCGCGGCCGCGCTGGCGGCGAGCATCGGCATCGCCGCCGCCAAGGCGAACGTCAAGGACTGCATCCAGGTGCTCGGCGGCATCGGCTGCACCTGGGAGCACGACGCGCACCTGTACCTGAGGCGAGCGCACGCCATCGGCAGCTTCCTCGGCGGCGCCGAACGCTGGTTGCGCCGCGTCACCGAGCTGACGCAGGGCGGTGTGCGGCGGCGCCTGGGCATCGACCTCACCGACGTCGAGGGCCAGCGTGCGGAGATCGCCGCCGCCGTCGCGGAAATCGCCGCGCTGCCCGAGGAGAAGCGGCAGGCGGCGCTCGCCGAGGCCGGGCTGCAGGCGCCGCACTGGCCGGCTCCGCACGGGCGTGGCGCGTCGCCGGCCGAACAGCTGCTGATCGACCAGGAGATGGCGGCGGCCGGCGTGGTCCGCCCGGACCTGGTGATCGGCTGGTGGGCCGCGCCGACCATCCTCGAGCACGGCACGCCGGAGCAGATCGAGCGCTTCGTGCCGGACACCCTGCGCGGTGAATTCCTTTGGTGCCAGCTGTTTTCCGAGCCGGGCGCCGGCTCGGACCTGGCGTCGTTGCGCACCAAGGCGGTGCGGGGTGACGGCGGCTGGCTGCTCACCGGGCAGAAGGTCTGGACGTCGGCGGCCCACAAGGCCCGGTGGGGGGTGTGCCTGGCGCGCACCGATCCCGATGCGCCGAAGCACAAGGGCATCACCTACTTCCTGGTCGACATGCGCTCACCGGGCATCGAGATCCGCCCGCTGCGCGAGATCACCGGCGACTCCCTGTTCAACGAGGTCTTCCTGGACAACGTGTTCGTCCCCGACGAGATGGTGGTCGGCGAGGTGAACGACGGCTGGCGGCTGGCGCGGACCACGCTGGCCAACGAGCGCATCGCGATGGCCACCGGCACCGCGCTGGGCAACCCGATGGAGGAGCTGCTCAAGGTGCTGGCGAAGCTCGACCTCGATGCCGCACAACAGGATCGGCTCGGCCGGTTGATCGTCATCGCCCAGACCGGCGCGCTGCTGGACCAGCGGATCGCCCAGCTCGCCGTCGGCGGGCAGGACCCGGGCGCGCAGTCCAGCGTGCGCAAGCTCATCGGGGTGCGCTACCGGCAGGCGCTCGCCGAGTACATGATGGACGTCTCCGAGGGCGGCGGGCTGGTGCGCAACTACGCGGTCTACGACTTCTTGAACACCCGGTGCCTGACCATCGCCGGCGGCACCGAGCAGATCCTGCTCACCGTGGCCGCCGAGCGGCTCCTCGGACTGCCGCGCTGACGGCGTCCGCGGCGAGATTGCCGCTGTGGTCGTGGTTTTCTGATCGATCGCAGCCGTCGCGGCAATGTCGGTGAGGCAGCCGGCGGTCTTCTCAGGCGTCTGACCCAAAGTGGTATTGCAGGCCTCGGCCCAAGTGCCTCACCGGCGTGATCCGGAAGAGCGCCTGCATCAGCCACCAATACCACGGCGAGTAATACCGGCGGATGTCTTCGGCGTCGGCGAACCACCACTCACAGTCGAACACCAGACCCGGCACGGCCCGTTCCAGCTCGCGCGGATCGGTGATGCTCCAATCCAGCTGCGCGCCCGAGGCTTTGACTGGAGGGTAGCGCTGCAGGAGCCACACTCCGGCCCGGCTGTAGCCGTCCAGGAGCATCTCTCCGCCTTCGAAATGCCCGACGATGCGCCGCAGCATCGCCACGCCGTCGGCGCGCCGTAGATACGGTGTCAGCCCCTCGGCGACCACGAGAACGGGCCGGTCCCCGGCGATCCCGCCGAGCAGCGCCGGGTCGCTGACCGAGGCGCCGACAACGTGCAGTCCGGGGCGCGGTTCAAACAGCTTGCGGCGCAACGCGATGACATCGGGTAGGTCGATGTCGTACCAGTCGACGGTTGCCGGCGGGTCGACGCGGTAGGCCCGCGTGTCCAGCCCGCAGCCCAAATGCAAGACGACACAGGCGGGGTGGCCGTCGAGGTATTCCTTCACCCGCCGGTCGTAGGCCTTGGAGCGCACCGCGGAGGATTGTTGATCGCGACGGCGCATGCGCAGGCGGCTGAAGTCGTAGTCGAGGCGCCGCACGGCCCTGTCGGCTTCGCGGTCGCCGAGGATGGAATCGGGCCGGCGGCTCTCCAGCGCCTTGCCGTAGAGGGTGACCAGCGCGGTCTGCTGCGTCCCCGTGAGTGTTACGCGCTCACCCATGATCAGCCATCTTCGAACGGCGCGCTAGGTGCCGGTACCGTCGCGCCCGGGCCGCGGCGCCAGCGTGGGCGGCGTCAACTGCCCGGGTTGGGGCCAGTTGCTGAACGCCTCGGCGTAGCTGTGGCTCATGATCTCGATCACGGTGCCCCATGGGTCGGCGGTGTAAGCCAGTACCCAGGGCCGCCCGGGCACGAAATGGTAAGGCGCTGCCAACAACTTTCCGCCGTGATCGACGATGTGGTCGGCCATGGCCGCAACGTCGGGGTGGGTGATGCAGAGGTGCCACAGCCCGCGTTCGACCCAGGGCACCTCCTCGCCCGTCGGTCGCGGCCCGCCGGTTGGCGGGTCGATGAATTGGAACAGCTCGATACCGACGGAGTTGCCGCTGAGCAGGTGAGCCTGCCAGGCTTCGTGAAACCGACGGCCGAACACCCCGGCCGCCTCCGCGTGCTCGGCGGTTTTGAGGACTCGCGGACCCATGATGCAACGGAAACCCAAAACGGTGCCGTACCAACCGATGGCGGCATGAATGTCGGGGACCGTCACGCCGACATGGTTGATGGCAAGGGCGGGCTGCTGCTCGGGGATCGACATGGAGTGACTCCCTCTTGTCCTCTCGTCCATCAGCATTCAGTTGAGTGGCTGCTCTGCCAAGCCGCGGGTCGTTACACGCAAACCGAAGCAGTCCAAGGGGTTTCGTACAGTATCAGTACCTCCGTGTCACGCCGTCGAAAGTGCCGCCGGAGCAGTCGGATGTTGGAAATCGCGACCGTGGGCGCAATCTGGGCGGCGGGACGGTTCAGGAGAACGTGGTCTGGGCGCACGTGCTGGGCGAGGTGATGTTGACCCCGGGATAGACCACCTGGATGTGGGTGCACATGATGACGTTGTTGTCGGTCTTGGGCTGGCCCGTCTGCCAATCCGTGGAGTCGATGCGGCCGGTCGTCTGGTACTTGTCCGGCGGGCCCTCGCCGAAGTACACCGTGGTGATCTCGTCGGAACCCATCGACTTCATCACCCGCTCGTGCTCGCCGTTGGCGTGCGCGTCCAGATAGGCCAGCCGGTTCGACGAACGGATCTCGGTGGTCTGGCGGGCCCACAGGCCGGACGGGAAGCCGGTCACCCCGTCGGGCGTCAGCATGTCCGCTCCGGCGGTGAAGTCGCAGTGGCCGTCGGACTTGAAGCAATTGAGGACCGCGCGCGTCTCCAGCTGGTTCGGCCCGTCCAGCGGGAACAACGTGGTGGCGGTGTTGCTGGCCGCGCCGGCGGCGGGACAGGGCAGCAACGCCAACGCCGATCCGACCACCGCAAACCCCGTCATCAGCCGCTTCATGCTGCTCCCCTTTCGGTTCGCCAACCCTAACGGTGAACCTAATCCCGCGACTACTCGTCGTAGGTGACTTCTACCGAATCAGATTCGGGGTGAGATTGACAGGCCAAAATGAGGCCGTCGTCGAGGTCCTGCTGTTCGAGCACGTCGTTGACCTCCATGCTCACCTTGCCGCTGCGCAAGGTGCACGCGCACGCGCCGCAGTGGCCCTCCCGGCAGGAGAACGGCGCGTCGAGACCCTTCGCCAGCAGGACGTCGAGCAGTTTGGCGTTGCGCGGCCACGACACGGTGTGGGTCTCACCGTCCAGCTGCACCACGGCGGTGGCCGGCGGCTGGTCGCCCGGTGCGGTGTCGTCGATCTTCACCGCCGCGAACGGATCGGAGTCCAGCGACTTGAACACCTCGATGTGCACCTGCGCCGCGGGCACTTTCAGCGAATCCAGCGCCTGCCGGGCGGCGTCCATGAAGGGTCCGGGCCCGCAGATGTACACCGGTCGATCGGTATAGGGGGCGGCGAGCTTGGCCAGCGCGGCGACGCTCGGCATGCCCTGCAGCGATTCCAGCCAGTGCACCACCGTCAGCCGGTCCGGGTACTTGGCGGACAATTCGCGTAGCGCGTCGGCGAAGATCACCGACTTCTCGTCGCGGTTGGCGTACAGCAGGGTCACCTGGCCGCCGCCCTCGGCGAGGGCCGACTTGCAGATCGACATGATCGGGGTGATCCCGCTGCCGGCGGCCATCAGCAGGAAATCGTCGTCGAGGGTTTTCGGCACGAAGGTGCCCGATGGGGCGAGCACGTGGATCCGCATGCCCGCCCGCGCGTGCTCGCACAGCCAGTTCGACGCGTATCCGTCCGCGGTCCGCTTGACCGTGACGGTCAGCGCGTCGTCGGTGAACGGCGAACTGCACAGCGAGTAGCAGCGGGCGACCGAGCCGGTGCGCTCGCTGGGAACGCGCAGCGTCAAGAACTGGCCCGGCGCGTAGCGCAGCCGCTCGGGCGGGATGTCGGGGTCGCCCGGCTCGTCGGGGACCGCGAACACCAGCGACCGCGCGTCGTCGGTCTCGGCGACGACCTCCGCGATCTGCAGCTCAAGGACGTGGTCACCGAGTGGCTCGTCGAGATTGGCCTCGGCCAAGGCCCATCCTCCCTCTCGTCACAACTAGAACATGTTACAGAAAACCCGATTCATATCGCTACCAGCCGCAGGAATACCCTGCTCGACACAAATCGGAACGTGTTCTAGTCTCTGGTGTAAGTCCGCACTCTCAGGAGGCAAACTTAAGTGACGTCCATTCAACAGCGTGACGCGCAGTCGGTTTTGGCTGACATCGACGATCTGCTGCCGCGGATCAGGGAGCGCGCTCAGGCGACGGAGGATTTGCGGCGGCTGCCCGACGAGACCGTTCAGGATCTCCAGGACATCGGCTTCTTCACCCTGCTGCAGCCCGAACAGTGGGGCGGACTGCAATGCGATCCGACCCTGTTCTACGAGGCGGTGCGGCGGCTGGCCAGCGCGTGTGGTTCCACCGGCTGGGTGAGCTCCATCATCGGCGTGCACAACTGGCATCTGGCGTTGTTCGACCAGCAGGCGCAGGAGGAGGTCTGGGGCGAGGACGCGAACGTGCGGGTCTCGTCCTCGTACGCGCCGATGGGCGCGGGCGTGGTCACCGACGGCGGATATCTGGTCAACGGTTCCTGGAACTGGTCGTCCGGCTGCGACCACGCCACGTGGGCCTTCCTCGGCGGTCCGGTGATCAAGGACGGGCGCCCGGTCGACTTCGGCAGCTTCCTGATCCCGCGCTCCGAGTACCGCATCGACGACGTGTGGCATGTGGTCGGTTTGCGCGGCACCGGCAGCAACACCGTGGTCGTCAAGGACGTCTTCGTGCCCCGCCACCGGTTCCTGTCCTACAAGGCGATGAACGACGGCACCGCCGGCGGGTACCAGACCAACACCGCGCCCGTCTACAAGATGCCTTGGGGCACAATGCATCCCACCACCATCTCCGCCCCGATCGTCGGCATGGCCTACGGCGCCTACGACGCGCACGTGGAGCACCAGGGCAAGCGGGTGCGCGCGGCGTTCGCCGGCGAGAAGGCCAAGGACGACCCGTTCGCCAAGGTGCGCATCGCCGAGGCGGCCAGCGACATCGACGCGGCGTGGCGCCAGCTGAGCGGCAACGTCGCCGACGAGTACGCGCTGCTGTCGGCCGGCAAGGAGATCCCGTTCGAGCTGCGCGCCCGCGCCCGCCGCGACCAGGTGCGGGCGACCGGGCGTGCGATCGCGTCGATCGACCGGCTGTTCGAGGCCTCCGGCGCCACCGCGCTCGGCAACGACCAACCGGTGCAACGGTTCTGGCGCGATGCGCACGCCGGCCGGGTGCACGCGGCCAACGACCCCGAGCGGGCATACCAGATCTTCGGGAACAACGAGTTCGGGTTGCCGCCCGGCGACACCATGGTCTAGCCGATGCGCGCCGGCGACGATGCAGAGCAAGGGAGCGATGTGGGGGCACCTCCCGCTTGCGGGGGAGAGGAGCGGCGCTGAATGACGGCAACAACGGGGGAGTTGACGTTCGAGTCGACCTCGCGCTTCGCCGAAGTCGATGTCGACGGACCGCTGAAGCTGCACTACCACGAGGCCGGGGTCGGCAACGACCAGACGGTGGTGCTGCTGCACGGCGGGGCGCCCGGCGCGGCGAGCTGGACCAACTTCTCGCGCAACATCGGAGTGCTGGCACAGCGGTTCCATGTGCTGGCCGTCGATCAACCCGGCTACGGGCTTTCCGACAAGCGCGCCGAGCACGGCCAGTTCAACCACTACGCGGCGCGCGCGCTCAAGGGCCTCTTCGACCAGCTCGACCTGGGACGCGTTCCGCTGGTGGGCAATTCGCTGGGCGGGGGCACCGCGGTCCGCTTCGCCCTCGACTACCCGGACCGGGCCGGCCGGCTGGTGCTGATGGGGCCCGGCGGTTTGAGCATCAACCTGTTCGCCCCCGATCCGACCGAGGGCGTCAAGCGGCTGGGGAAGTTCTCGGCCGAACCGACGAGGGAAAACCTCGAGGCCTTCCTGCGGGTCATGGTCTACGACCAGAAGCTGATCACGCCGGAGCTGATCGACGAGCGGTTCGCGCTGGCCAGCACGCCGGAATCGCTGACCGCGACCCGGGCGATGGGAATGTCGTTCGCGGGGGCCGATTTCGAGCTCGGCATGATGTGGCGCGAGGTGCACCGGCTGCGCCAGCCCGTGCTGTTGATCTGGGGTCGGGAGGACCGGGTCAACCCGCTCGACGGCGCGCTGGTCGCGCTGAAGACCATTCCGCGTGCGCAGCTCCACGTTTTCGGGCAGTGTGGGCATTGGGCGCAGGTGGAGAAGTTCGACGAGTTCAACAAGTTGACCGTTGATTTCCTTGGAGGCGCGTGATGAGCATCCGTTCGCTGGGTTATCTCCGCATCGAGGCCACCGACATGGCGGCCTGGCGTGAATTCGGCCTGAAGGTGCTCGGCATGGTCGAGGGCAAGGGCAACACCGAAGGTGCGCTGTACCTGCGCATGGACGACTTCCCGGCCCGGCTGGTGATCGTGCCCGGCGAGCGCGACCACCTGCTGGAGGCGGGCTGGGAGTGTGCCAATGCCGAAGGCCTGCAAGAGATCCGGAACCGGCTCGACGTCGAGGGCGTGCCGTACAAGGAGGCCACCGCGGCCGAGCTGGCGGATCGCCGGGTCGCCGAGATGATCCGGTTCTCCGACCCGTCGGGCAACTGCCTGGAGGTGTTCCACGGCGTCGCGCTGGAGCACCGCCGCGTGGTCAGCCCCTACGGGCACAGGTTCGTCACCGGCGAGCAGGGTCTGGGCCACGTGGTGTTGTCCACCCGCGACGACGACGAGGCGTTGCACTTCTACCGGGACGTGCTCGGCTTCAAGCTGCGCGACTCGATGCGGATGCCGCCGCAGGTGGTGGGCCGGCCCGCGGACGGGGCGCCCGCGTGGCTGCGGTTCTTCGGCTGCAACCCGCGCCACCACAGCCTGGCCTTCCTGCCGCTGCCGACCCCGAGCGGGATCGTGCACCTGATGATGGAGGTCGAGGAAGCCGACGACGTGGGGCTGTGCCTGGACCGGGCGTTGCGCCGCAAGGTGCCCATGTCGGCCACGCTGGGCCGGCACGTCAACGACCTGATGCTGTCGTTCTACATGAAGACGCCCGGCGGATTCGACGTCGAATTCGGCTGCGAGGGAAGGCAAGTCGAGGACGACGACTGGGTCGCGCGGGAAAGCACCGCCGTGAGTTTGTGGGGCCACGACTTCACGGTCGGCGCCCGCGGATAGTCATGTCTGCGCCGATCGATCCGCGGGCCTTCCGGCAGGTGCTGGGCCAGTTCTGCACCGGCATCACAATCATCACCACGGTGCACGACGACGTTCCGGTCGGCTTCGCCTGCCAGTCGTTCGCGGCGCTGTCGCTGGACCCGCCGCTGGTGCTGTTCTGCCCCACCAAGGTGTCGCGGTCCTGGCAGGCCATCGAGGCAACGGGCCGGTTCTGCGTCAACGTGCTGAGGGAGAAGCAGAAGGACGTGTCGGCCAGGTTCGGATCGAAGGAACCCGACAAGTTCGCCGGGATCGACTGGCACCCTTCCGAACTCGGCTCGCCGATCATCGACGGGTCGCTGGCCCACATCGACTGCACGGTGGCGTCCGTGCACGACGGCGGCGATCACTTCGTGGTGTTCGGCGCGGTGCAATCGCTGTCGGAGGCACCCAAGATCAAGCCGCGGCCGCTGCTGTTCTATCGCGGCGAATACACCGGGATAGAACCGGATAAGACCACGCCCGCGCAGTGGCGCGACGACCTGGAGGCGTTCCTCACCGCCACCACCCAGGACACCTGGCTCTAGCTCAATCAGCCACGGTAGGTCTCGTGCCGCACCGCCTCGGTCGTCGGCTCGTGCAACTCCGGGGACGGCACCGCGTTGGGATCGTCGTGCTCACCCGCCGGCTTCGCGGCGGCCTCCGGGTGCAGTTCATCGGCGCGTTTGAACTGCTCCTGCAGCTGCTCGCGCGACGCCGCGACCTCGCCTTGGTGCTGGGCCGCCCGCTCCTGCAGCCGGGCGGCTTCGGCCGCCTTGACCTCCGCCTCGGCCTGCGCGGCGCGAGCCTTGGCGGCCGTCTCCTGCGCAAGCGCCTCACGCCGCTCGACCTGGGCCTGGGCCACCTTGGCTTGTTCGCGGATCTGTTCGGCCTGCCGCTGGCGGCGGCGGCGCCGCATACTGCCGACCGCGACGAGGGCCACAAGAATCAACAGGACCGCCGCGGCCGCGACCACGATCCAGATAGCGCTGCTGTTCATTCCGGGCTCCCATCAGATCGGTTTCCACCCGGCGCTGGGCGCCGGCTCGATGTGGGATCCCCCTATCTGGCGCAGGTAAAACAACGGGCGCGGGATCGACGGCCCGACCAGGTGACCTTGGCCTCTATCCGGTCGCGGCGGGCGTCGAAATCCTGAGACCGCAGAATTCGAGGGCTCCTGGCAGGTGAGGTCGATGGCGGATGGCACTGGCATGTTGCGCCTCGCCTACTGGGCAGGCGCCGCGGTGGACGCCGCGATGGTGGTGCCGCTGCTGGCGCCGCGCGTGGCCGCCGCGATGCTGGGTCTGCACGGGTTCGCCCCAACCCCCGATTACCGCTACGCCGCCGCGCTGTGCGCGGCCTTGATGGCCGGCTGGACGGCGCTGCTGGTGTGGGCCGGCCGCGCACCCGTCGAGCGGCGCGGGGTACTGCTGCTCACCGTGTGCCCGGTGCTGGTGGGCCTCGCGGCCGCGGGCGGGTACGCGGTGAGCAGTGGCCTCGTGCGCTTCGCCTATATGGCGCCGGTCCTGGTCGTCCAGTTGGTGCTGGCGGTGCTGTTCCTCAGCACCTACCGGCGTGCCCGTGCCCTTTCGGACGAGACGGATCGTCGGGGGTGATCCGGAACACCGGGTAGCGTCCGGCGATCGCGTCGAACTCCGACAAGGGGGCGTCGCGGCCCAGCGGGATGTGGGGGCGCGCGCCCGGGGCAACCGCGACATAGCGGCGCAAGACGGGCGCGCGGTCCGCGGTGGCGACCTCGAGCAGGCGCACCGGTTCGGGGTGCCCACGCCGCAGGACGGCCCGCCCGTCGGCGGCGCGGACATTGCGCACCCAGTTCACCTCGTTGCCGAGCATCGAAACCAGGTAGCGCGCGCCGTCGTAGTCGACGACGACCACGGGGACACAGACCACCCGGCCGGACCGCCGACCAAGCACCTCGAGGGTCATCGCCCGCGCCGGGGACAGGACACCGGCCGAATACTGCAGCGCGGACAGCCGATTCATCACTCTGGCCGAAAAGCCTTGCCTGCCACCGCGATACATCCACCGCTTGGCGCCGTACAACCAGTCGACGAACCCATTCACCGTCGAGCGCTCATGGCCGTCGTCGCTACATGAAGTCGAGCGCCTCGACCGTCGCGATCGGGCCCTCGTGGGTCGGCCGGTTCGCACCGCCGATGCAGTAGACGGTGTTCCCGACCGTCGCAACCACCTCGGCATGGCGCGCGGTGGGCATCGGGGGCAGGGTGCTCCACTTCCCGTCGGCGATGTCGTACATCTCCACGACGTTGAGCACCATCGTCGGTTCCTCGCCGCCGACAAGAACTCCGCGGCCAATGAGCGGTTCGACCCGCAATCGGGCACCTGGACCAAGCTGGTGGGCATGCCGACCCCGCGCGGCAGCTACGGCGCGACCTACATCGACGGCCGCATCGTGGTGGCCGGCGGCGAGGAACCGACGATGGTGCTCAACGTCGTGGAGATGTACGACATCGCCGACGGGAAGTGGAGCACCCTGCCCCCGAT
>NZ_LZJG01000478.1:0-22820 GCF_001667785.1 Mycobacterium sp. E3247
CCGAGTCGTTCGAGCGCATCCACCGCTCCAACCTGATCGGCATGGGCGTGATCCCGCTGCAGTTCCCCGAGGGCAAGTCCGCCAAGGAATTGGGGCTGGACGGCACCGAGGTGTTCGACATCACCGGCATCGAGGCGCTCAACGACGGCAAGACGCCCAAGACGGTGCGGGTGAAGGCAGCCAAGGAGTCCGGCGATCCGATCGAGTTCGACGCGGTGGTGCGCATCGACACTCCGGGCGAGGCCGACTACTACCGCAACGGCGGCATCCTGCAGTACGTGCTGCGCAACATGCTGAAGTCGGGCTAAGCAACCGGCCAACTCCGGCCCATGCCAAAAGTCAGTGAGGACCATCTGGCGGCGCGCCGCCGCCAGATCCTCGACGGCGCCCGCCGCTGCTTCGCCGAACACGGCTACGACAGGGCCACCGTGCGGCGGCTGGAACAGGCGATCGGGATGTCGCGCGGCGCGATCTTTCACCACTTCCGGGACAAGGACGCGCTGTTCTTCGCGCTGGCACACGAGGACGCCGAGCGGATGGCCGACGTAGCGTCGCGCGAGGGCCTCATCCAGGTGATGCGCGACATGCTCGCCGCCCCCGACCAGTTCGACTGGCTGGCCACCAGGTTGGAGATCGCGCGCAAGCTGCGCAACGACCCGGACTTCAACCGCGGTTGGGCCGAGCGGTCCGCGGAACTGGCGGCGGCGACGACCGATCGGTTGCGCCGGCAGAAGGAAGCGCAACGGGTGCGTGACGACGTGCCCGGCGACGTGTTGCAGTGCTATCTGGAGTTGGTGCTCGACGGCCTGGTGGCGCGGCTGGCCTCAGGCGAGGACCCGCGGCGGTTGTCCGCCGTGCTCGACCTGGTGGAGAAGTCGGTGCGGCGCAACGAATCCGGGGATTCCGTACCGCGCGAGTAGCGCGGCGACGCTACGCCCGCGCGGTCCGCGACGTGTGGTTGGGGCCACCCCGGCCGCGCATCGTGGTGCCCGCCTGCAGCAGCAGGGCGTGAACCGATCCGTACGATCTGCCGGTGCTGGCCGCCAACGTGCGGATGCTGGCCCCGCCCTCGTAGGCGTTACGCAGCTCGAACAACAATTGCTCGCGGGTCTTCTTCGACCTCTGCAGCGTCCTTTTCATGGATGCCCTCCGCGCCCGAACACGATCGCAAGCACCAAGAGTAAAAAGCCGGCGCCGCCCGCGGGCCGATTTGACCGAAGTCAGGCGAGCTCGATGAGATCCCGGTATTCGTCGGACCAGAAGTCCTCGGTGCCGTCGGGCAGCAGCACCACGCGCTGCGGGTCCAGCGCCTCGGCCGCCCCGGGATCGTGCGTCACCAGGACCACCGCACCCTGATAGCTGCGCAGCGCGTCGAGGACCTGTTCGCGCGAGGCGGGATCCAGGTTGTTCGTCGGTTCGTCGAGCAGCAGCACGTTGGCGGTGGAGGCCACCAGGCCGGCCAGCGCGAGCCGGGTCTTCTCCCCGCCCGACAGGGTGCCCGCCGGCTGGTCGAGTTGCGGGCCGCTGAACATGAACGCGCCCAACAGGCCGCGCAGGTCCTGCTCCCCCGAATCGGGCGCGGCGTGCCGGATGTTCTCCCACACGCTCGCGTCGTTGTCGAGAGTGTCGTGCTCCTGCGCGAAGTAGCCCATGCGCAAACCGTGCCCCGGCTCCAGCCCGCCGGTGTCGGGCTGCTCGGTGCCGGCCAGCAGTCGCAGCAGCGTGGTCTTGCCGGCGCCGTTGAGGCCCAGCACCACCACCCGAGAGCCCCGGTCGATGGCCAGGTCGACGCCGGTGAACACCTCCAGCGAGCCGTACGACTTGCTCAGTCCCTTGGCGACCAACGGTGTGCGCCCGCACGGGGCGGGGGTCGGGAACTTGATGCGCGCCACCTTGTCGGCCACTCGCTCCTCGTCGAGCGCGGCCATCATCCGATCGGCACGGCGCAACATGTTCTGCGCCGCAACGGCTTTCGTGGCTTTGGCGCCCAGCTTGGCCGCCTGCGTGCGCAACGCGGAGGCCTTGCGTTCGGCGTTGGCGCGCTCGCGGCGGCGGCGCTGTTCGTCGGTGGCCCGGGCGTCCAGGTACTTCTGCCAGCCCATGTTGTACACGTCGACCTCGCCGCGCACGGCGTCCAGAAACCACACCCGGTTCACGACGTCGGCGAGCAGCTCGACGTTGTGGCTGATGATCACCAGGCCGCCGGTGTGGCTCCGCAGAAAATCACGCAACCAGCCGATCGAATCCGCGTCCAGGTGGTTGGTGGGCTCGTCGAGCAGCAGCGTGGTCGACGACCCCGCGCCGGTGTTCGACGCGGCGAACAGGATGCGCGCCAGCTCCACCCGGCGGCGCTGCCCACCGGACAGCGTGCGCAGCTTCTGCGTCAGCACCCGGTCCGGCAAGCCGAGGCTCGCGCAGATGCGGCTGGCTTCACTCTCGGCGCCGTAGCCGCCCAACGCGACGAACTGCTCCTCGAGCTGTCCGTAGCGGCGGATGGCGCGGTCGCGGGCGTCGTCGTCGGCGACCTCGGCCATCAACGCCTGCTGCTTTTCCAGGTCGGTGAGCAGCACGTCCAGACCGCGGGCGGACAGGACCCGGTCGCGGGCCAGGACTTCGAGGTCGCCCTCTTTGGGATCCTGTGGCAGATAACCGATTTCACCGGCGCGCGCGACGGATCCCGCATACGGTTCGGTCTCGCCCGCCAGGATGCGCAGGGTGGTGGTCTTGCCCGCGCCGTTGCGACCGACCAGCCCGATGCGGTCGCCGGGCTGCACGCGCAGGTCCGGGCCATCCGGTGAGAGCAGGATGCGCGCACCAGCGCGGACCTCGAGGTCCGTGGCCGTGATCACATCTACTCCCTTGTGTGGTGGCTATTTGTCGTCGGTGAACACCGGCGGCCGCTTTTCCGCGCGCGCGGCAACCGCTTCTTCGAAGTTGGCGGTGAGCAGACGAACGAACAGCTGGCCCAAGCCTTCGGCTTGCATGTGCCCTTCCAGGCTACCGGCGTCCAGTCCACTCCACAGTGTGCGCTTGGTCAACTCGATTCCCGGCCGCGAGAACGCCGCCATCCGCGCCGCAATCGCGTAGCAGGTGTCCAGCAACTGCTCGTCGGGCACCTGGCACGACACCAGCCCGATGCGCTCGGCCTCCTCGGCGGTGACGTCGCGTCCGGTCAGCATGATTTCAAAGGCCCGCGACGAGCCGATGGCCCTGGGCAGGAGGTAGCTCAGCCCCAGTTCGCTGGCGGTCAGGCCGTTGTTGATGCCGGCCGCGCGAAAGTACGCGCAGGTCGAGGCGACCCGGATGTCGCAGGCCAGCGCCAGGCACAGCCCGCCGCCGATGGCCGGGCCGTTGACCGCGGCGATCACCGGCTGGTGGAGGCGCCGCAGCCCCAGGATGACCTCGTCGAGGACCTCCATGGAGCGCAGCGCGTAGGTCGGGCGGGTGAGCCCCTCGACGTGGGGCACCGAGCCCGCGGACTTGTGGTCGGCGCCCGAGGAGAACCCCCGGCCCGCCCCGGTCAGCACGACCACGCGCACCGAATTGTCGTACCGGACCTTCTCGAGGGCCTCTTTGAGCGGCACCATGACGTCGAACGCCATGGAGTTCATCCGCTCGGGGCGATTGAGGGTTATCAGCGCGACGCCGGGCCGCGGGTGCTCTACCAGTACCAAGCTCACCCAAGCAACCTAGCGCGTGGGGTGCGCAGCCCCGACGATGGCGGGATCCTCTAGTTTGGGAGTCAGACTTTGGAGAAATCTCCAAGTTTGTCCACGTGGGCGCACGGGTACAGCAAATCGCCCCTCGTTCTCACGGTTTAGGAAGCTAATGCTCAGAGCACGCATCGAGGGCTTCAAGGAAGCCTGTTTTCTGGTCCTGGGCACGCTAGCTGCTCTGCCGGCCTCACAATTGGGCCTGCGGTACCCCATCCCCCGTCCAGACGCCAGTGCAGTACCCCGCGGCGAGCCGGCTGTCGGTGGGACTTCGTCGCCGACCTCGGCGGCCGTGGGTACGTGGGTCACCACCCCCACAAACACATCGGCAGCGGCGTGGATGCGCCGGGATCCCCCGCCGCATGCCATACCCGTAGAAGGTGCGGGGCACGTCGCGCCGCCGGAGGGTACGCCGATTCCGGCCTCCTGACCGTTCGCTCCCCAGATTCGCGGGATCGCGGGCCTCAGGGCCGGAGCTATTCGGCCTGGCCGGCCTGGGCCGCGTCCACGTCGAATGCCCTGATCTGCTGGACCAGATCTTCGAGGGCCGCGGGCGGCAGCGCGCCGGCCTGATTGAACAGCAGTTTGCCCTTCTTGAAGGCCATCAGCGTGGGGATGGACCGGATCTGGGCGGCCGCGGCCAGCTGCTGTTCGGCCTCGGTGTCGACCTTCGCGTGCACGATGTCGGGATGCTTCTCCGAAGACGCCTGGAAGGTGGGCCCGAACTGGCGGCACGGTCCGCACCACGACGCCCAGAAATCGACGAGGACGATGTCGTTGCCCTCGATGGTTTCGTTGAACTTCTCAGCCGTGAGATCGAGTGTTGTCACATTTGCTCCAACGCCGGAACCCGGCGCGGTGTTCCCGGTCGACGACGGCGGTGCGTGCGCCGCCGGGTCGTCGCAACCGCATCGCCGGATTCGCCTACGGCCCAACGCAACCGCGCGCGCCCGGTTCGGCACGACGACACCGGGTCGTAACCTGCCTGCGGCCCGCCGTAGGTTACGGTTGCGTACGTTTTCCCACGTCGGAGACACTGATGCGGACGATCCGCCGCCTTGAGGACCAGTGAGGGAATCGCGTTGGGCCACTACATCGCAAACGTCCGCGACATCGAGTTCAACCTGTTCAAGGTTCTCGGCGTGGGCGCCGTCCTGGGCACCGGCCCGTACGCCGACCTCGACGAGGACACGGTCCGGACGATCCTGGACGAAGCCGCCCGCCTGGCCGAAGGCCCGGTTGCGGAAACCTTCGCCTTCGCCGACCGCAATCCGCCGGTGTTCGACCCGGCCACCCACACCATCAGCGTGGCGCCCGAGCTGGCCAAGACGGTGGAGACGATCAAAGAGGCCGGCTGGTGGCGGCTGATGCTCGACGAACAGATCGGCGGCATGGCCGCGCCGCCGCCGCTGGCGTGGGGGGTCAACGAAATGATCATCTGCGCCAACCCTTCTGCCAACTTCTTCTGCCTCGGCCCGCTGATGGCGCAGGCGCTGTACGTCGAGGGCAACGAAGAGCAACGGCGCTGGGCCGCCGAGGGTGTGGAGCGTGGGTGGGCGGCCACCATGGTGCTCACCGAACCCGATGCCGGCTCCGACGTCGGCGCGGGCCGCGCCAAGGCCATCGAACAACCCGACGGCACTTGGCATATCGAGGGCGTCAAGCGCTTCATCTCCGGCGGCGACGTGGGTGACACCGCCGAGAACATCTTCCACCTGGTGCTGGCCCGACCGGAGGGCGCCGGCCCGGGCACCAAGGGGCTGAGCCTGTTCTACGTGCCCGAATACCTCTTCGACCCGGAGACGTTTGAACTTGGGCCCCGCAACGGCGTTTTCACGACGGGCGTGGAACACAAAATGGGGATCAAGTCCTCCCCCACATGCGAATTGACTTTCGGCGCAACCGATGTGCCCGCGGTCGGCTACCTGGTGGGCGACGTGCACAACGGGATCGCGCAGATGTTCACCGTGATCGAGCACGCGCGCATGACGATCGGCGTCAAGGCCGCCGGAACCCTGTCCACCGGTTACCTCAACGCGCTGGCCTTCGCCAAGGAACGGGTGCAGGGTGCTGACCTGACGCAGATGTCCGACAAGACCGCGCCGCGGGTCACGATCATGCACCACCCCGACGTGCGTCGCAGCCTGATGACGCAGAAGGCCTACGCCGAGGGCCTGCGGGCGCTCTACATGTATGCCGCTGCCCACCAGGAAGACGCTGTCGCGCAACACGTTTCGGGTGCCGATCACGAGATGGCGCACCGGGTGGACGACTTGCTGCTGCCGATCGTGAAGGGCGTGAGCTCCGAACGGGCCTACGAAGTCCTGACCGAATCGCTGCAGACGCTCGGCGGTTCGGGCTTCCTGCAGGACTACCCGCTCGAGCAGTACATCCGTGATTCCAAGATCGATTCGCTCTACGAGGGCACCACGGCGATCCAGGCGCTGGACTTCTTCTTCCGCAAGATCGTCCGCGATCGTGGCGAGGCGCTGCAGTTTGTGACGGCTCAGATCACCGCGACGATCGACTCCTGCGACGAGGCGCTCAAACCGCAGGCCCAGCTGCTGCAGACCGCGCTCGACGAGGTCACGGCGATGACGGGCGCGTTGACCGGTTACCTGATGTCCGCCGCGCAACATCCGAGTGAAATCTACAAAGTCGGACTCGGATCGGTGCGGTATCTGCTGGCGGTGGGCGATCTGCTCATCGGCTGGCGGCTGCTGGTGCAGGCCGGCGTCGCCAACGCCGCGCTGGCGGACGCGGCCGGCGACGACCTGGCGTTCTACCAGGGGAAAGTGGCGACCGCGGCGTTCTTCGCCAAGAACATGCTGCCGAAGCTCACCTCCCTGCGCAAAGTCATCGAGTCCATCGACGACGACGTCATGCGGGTTTCCGAAAACGCATTCTGAGTGCGCCGGGATTACACACAGGTTAGCTACAGGTTCGGCGGGTAAACCCTTTCGTTGGTCCTGACCACGATTGGAGAAGCGTTGATGTCTGCCAGCAGTCACACGGCTCTATTCACCCGCGTCGCGGTAGTCGCCGTCGCGGGAACCACCGCGTTGTCCATCGCCGCCTGCGGCTCGTCCAACAAGTCCAGTCCGCCGTCGACGTCGACGTCGACGTCCACCGTCACCTCGACCACCACGTCGCCGGCGCCGGCCGCCGGTGAGGCGCGGGTCAGCGGCCTGATCGCCTCGGTGGCGGGCAATTCCGTTCAGGTGACCCACGAGGACAACGCCACCGCCGCCGTGAACTTCACCGCGACGACCAAGGTCACCGAGGTCACCCCGGCCGCACTCACCGACGTCACCACGGGCAACTGCGTCACCGTCCGGCCCACCAAGGAGGCGCAGGGCGGGCAGCAGGTCACCGCGGCGTCGGTGAAGGTCAGCCCGTCGGTCAACGGCACCTGCCCGAAGCCCAAGACGGCGCCCGGTGGTTCGCCCAGCCCCGCCCCGTCCGGTGCGCCGACGCCGCCGCCGGCACAGCCGGCGCCCGTGCAGGGAGCGGTGGCTTCGGTCACCGGTAACACCATCAACGTCACGGGCACCGACCCGAGCGGCAACACCACCCAGACGGCCGTGACGGTCGACGACAAGACCAGGTACATGAAACAGTCGCCGGCCACCACGGACGCGATCGCGCCGGGCAAGTGCCTCACCGCGCGCGGAACCAAGGACAACGGCGGCGCGCTGCAGGCGACCAGCATCAACGTCCGGCCGGCCACCGACGGCAAGTGCGGGGGCCCGGCCAAGCCGCCGCACGCCCACGGCTGATCGCGGCCGCACGAGATTACCGTCACACCAGGCGGGCGCGAGGTGATATCCGCGCCCGCCTGGGTATTCGCTGGCGATGGCCAGCCCGCGTTCGGAGGTGTGTCGATGCCCACCACTTCGGTGAACCGGCGGTTGGCGCGGCTCGCGCTCGTCGCCGTCGTCGCGGTGGTCCTGCTGGGCGTCGCCATGTGCCGGTCGAGTGACACGACCACCGGCACTACCGCCAAACCGGCGGCGGCGGCCGCGGCCCCGCCCAGCGCGGTGCCGCCGAGCGCGGCGCCGTCGGCGGCACCCCCGCCCGTGGGCAAGGACTACGTGGAGGGCATGGTCCAGTCGGTGGCCGGCGACAAGATTCAGCTCAGAACGCGCAGCGGTTCGGCGACCGTGGACTTTGCTCCTGCGACACCGGTCTTCCAGGTTGCCCCGGCCAAGCTCCCAGATGTCACTCCGGGTAGCTGTGTCAACGTGCGAGCCACCCCGCAGAGTTCACCGGCCGCCGGCGTTACCGCGCAGACCGTCATGATCACGGCGCCCGTCGACGGCAAGTGCCCGCCGCCGGCCGGCTTCTACGGCACGGTCGCGTCGGTGTCGGGAAACACGATTGCCGTCAACGGGATTGGGCCGGGCGGCCCCACCACGGTGGCGGTCACCGACGCGACGTCCTACAAGAAGCAGACGATCAGCAACACCCAGGCGATCACGAACGGCACGTGCATGGGGGCCCAGGGAACGAACGACGGAGGGGCGCTGCAGGCGACGACAATCAGCCTGCAGACGTGTCCGCCGATGGGGCGCCCGCACCACCACCTGCACCTGCCCCATCTGCCCTTCCACCTTTAGCGGCGATCGCAAGCGCGGCGAAGCCGGGCGCAGCGGGTCGCCGCCATCGGGCCTAGCGGTGATCGCAGCGCGGCGAAGCCGGGCGCAGCGGGTCGCGCCATCAGGCCTAGCGGTGATCGCAGCGCGGCGAAGCCGGGCGCAGCGGGTCGCCGCTATGTGTTGGCCGGGCCAGCGTTCAGACGGTGAAGCCGAGGGCGCGCAGCTGCTCGCGTCCGTCCTCGGTGATCTTGTCCGGACCCCAGGGCGGATTCCACACCCAGTTGATCCGCAGATCGTCGACCAGCCCGCTGCTGACGAGCGCGCTGCGGGACTGGTCCTCGATGACGTCGGTCAGCGGGCAGGCCGCCGAGGTCAGCGTCATGTCGAGCAGGGCGACGGTGCCCTCGTCGCCCTCCTCCACGTTGAGGCCGTACACCAAACCGAGATCGACGACGTTGATGCCCAATTCGGGGTCGACGACGTCGCGCATCGCCTCCTCGAGGTCGGCAAGAAATTCGTCACCCGGTGCGGCGGTCTCGCTCATCCTTCTCCTCCTCGAAGTCGGCGCCCCTGTCCGCGCAAGCCTGGGCCAATGCGTCCTTGAACGCCATCCAGCCCAGCAGAGCGCATTTCACCCGGGCCGGGTATTTGGCCACCCCGGCGAACGCGATGCCGTCGCCGAGGACGTCCTCGTCGCCCTCGACGGTGCCGCGCGAGGACACCATCTCGGTGAATGCGGCGACGGTGTCGAGCGCCTCCGGCACGGTCTGCCCGATCACCTGCTGGGTCAGCACCGAGGTGGCCGCCTGGCTGATCGAGCAGCCTTGGCCGTCATAGGAGACGTCCGCGACGCGCTGACCGTCGTCGGACAGGGCGACCCGCAGGGTCACCTCGTCACCGCAGACCGGGTTGACGTGATGGACCTGCGCGCCGAACGGCTCCCGCAGCCCGCGGTGCTGCGGATGCTTGTAATGGTCCAGGATCACGTCCTGATACATCTGCTCGAGGCGCACCGTCATTCTCTCCCAAAGAATTCGAGCGCGCGTCGCACGCCGGCCACCAGTCGCTCGACCTCGTCGGCGGTGTTGTACACGGCGAACGACGCCCGGGCGGTCGCCGCCAGCCCGAACCGGCGGTGCAGCGGCATCGCGCAATGATGCCCCACCCGCACCGCGACGCCGTCGTCGTCGAGCACCTGCCCGACGTCGTGCGCGTGCACCCCGTCCACGATGAACGAGACGGGCGAGCCCCGGTTCTCCATCGTGGTCGGGCCGACGATCCGCACGCCGTCGATGCGCGAGAGCCCGTCGATGGCCGCGGCGACCAGCTCGCGCTCGTGCGCCTCGACCGCGTCCATGCCGATGCCGCCCAGATACCGTGCGGCAGCACCCAACCCGACAACCTGGGAGGTCATCGGCGTGCCGGCCTCGAACCGTTGCGGCGCCGGCGCGTAGGTGGACGCCTCCATGGTCACCGTTTCGATCATCGACCCCCCGGTGAGGAAGGGCGGCAGTTCCGACAGCACCTCGCGACGGGCATAGAGCACGCCGACCCCGTTGGGGGCCAGCATCTTGTGCCCGGAGAACGCGGCGAAGTCGACGTCGAGCGCGTGCAGGTCCACGGGCTGGTGCGGCACCGACTGGCAGGCGTCCAGCACTGTCACCGCCCCCACCGCCCGGGCGCGGCCGACCAGTTCGGCCACCGGCGCCACCGCGCCTGTCACGTTCGAGTGGTGGCTGAAGGCAACGACTTTCACGCGCTCGTCGAGTTCCAGCGAGTCCAGGTCGATGCGCCCGTCTTCCGTGACGCCGTACCAGCGCAGCGTGGCGCCGGTGCGACGGGCCAGCTCCTGCCACGGGACGATGTTGGCATGGTGCTCGAGTTCGGTGGTGACGATGACGTCACCCTCACCGAGGGCGCGCTCAAACCTGTTGTCCCCCAGCACGTATGACGCCAGGTTGAGCGCCTCGGTGGCGTTGCGGGTGAACACCAGTTCGTCGGCACCGGCGCCGACGAACGCCGCGATGTCGGCGCGGCCCTGCTCGTAGGCGTCGGTCGCCTCCTCCATCAGCTGGTGCGCACCACGATGCACCGCGCCGTTGGAGGTGATCAGGAACTCGCGCTCGGCGTCGAGCACCTGCAGCGGGCGCTGCGACGTCGCGCCGGAATCCAGGTACGCTAACTGCTTTCCGCCGCGCATCACGCGCTTCAAGATGGGGAAGTCGGCGCGGATCGCGTCGACGTCCAGTGCTGTCCCCGCCATGGTTACGCCCCTGCGGCCGCCGCCGCTTCGGTGAAGCGCACGTAGCCGTTCTCCTCGAGTTCGTCGGCCAGCTCCGGACCGCCGGATTCGACGATCCGGCCACCGACGAAGACGTGCACGAACTGCGGGCGGATGTAGCGCAGGATCCGGGTGTAGTGGGTGATCAACAGGATGCCGCCGTGCTCGGCCTCGGCATAGCGGTTGACGCCCTCGCTGACCACCCGCAGCGCGTCGACGTCCAGGCCGGAGTCGGTCTCGTCGAGGATGGCGATCTTCGGCTTGAGCAGCCCCAGCTGCAGGATCTCGTGGCGCTTCTTCTCGCCACCGGAAAACCCTTCGTTGACACTGCGTTCGGCGAACGCCGGGTCGATGTCGAGGTCGGCCATGGCGGCCTTGACCTCCTTGACCCAGTGCCGCAGTTTCGGCGGCTCGCCGCGGACGGCGGTCGCCGCGCTGCGCAGGAAGTTCGACATCGACACACCCGGGACCTCGACGGGGTACTGCATGGCCAGGAACAGGCCGGCGCGGGCGCGCTCGTCGACGCTCATGTCCAGCACGTTCTGGCCGTCGAGCGTGATCGACCCGGACGTCACCCGGTACTTCGGGTGACCGGCGATCGCGTAGGACAGTGTGGACTTGCCTGACCCGTTGGGCCCCATCACCGCATGCGTCTCACCGGATTTCACGGTCAAATTGACGCCGTTGAGGATGGGGATCTCGCGGCTTCCCTCGGGGGCGTTGGGGTCTTCGACGCTGACGTGCAGGTCCTTGATTTCCAAAGTCGTCATTATGCCGTTGTCTTCTCCGTGATTTCCAGTTCGTGTTCGATGGCGGCGGTCAGGCGTTCCCGGATGTCGGGCACGGCGATCTTCGAGATGATCTCGCCGAAGAAGCCGCGCACCACCAGCCGTCGCGCCTGGTCTTCGGGGATGCCGCGGGCCCGCAGGTAGAACAGTTGCTCGTCGTCGAAACGCCCCGTGGCACTGGCGTGTCCGGCGCCGACGATCTCGCCGGTCTCGATCTCCAGGTTGGGCACCGAGTCGGCGCGCGCCCCGTCGGTGAGCACCAGGTTGCGGTTCACCTCGAAGGTCTCGGTGTCGGTGGCCTCGGCGCGGATCAGCACGTCGCCCACCCAGACGGTGTGCGCGTCGGGCCGCTGCGACGACGGATCCCCTTGCAGCGCTCCCTTGTAGAGCACGTTGGACTTGCAGTTGGGCTGCGCGTGGTCGACCAGCAGCCGCGATTCCAGGTGCTGCCCGTCGTCGGCGAAGTACAAGCCCAGCAGCTCCGCGTCCCCTCCCGGGGCGGCGTATCGCACGTTGGCCGACATCCGCACCAACTCGCCGCCCAGGGTGACGGCGACGTGCCGCAGCACCGCGTCCTTACCCAGCCTGGCGTGGTGCGCGCTCACGTGCACCATGTCGTCGGCCCAGTCCGCGACCCACACCACGGTGAGCCGGGCGGCGTCGCCGACGATGAATTCGACGTTGTCGGCGTAGGTTCCGCTCCCCCGGTGGTCGATCACCACGACCGCCTCGCCGAGTTCGGCGACGCTGATCTGCAGGTGCCCGTAGGCGACGGCCCCCTCCCCGGGGCCCGTCACAGTGATGTTGACCGGCTCGGCGATCCGCGTGTCCCGCCCGACGCTCACCAGCGTCGCGGAATTGAACGACGAAAACGCTTGCGCGGCAACCCGATCGGCGGGTACACCGCCGCGGCCCAGCCGCTCGTCACCACGTCGGACGGTCTCGACCTGCACGCCGGACAGTTCGCTGACGCTGATCTGCGCCTTGCCGGTGGCCTGGGCCGAGCCGTCGTGCAGCCCCCGGAGTCGCCGCAGCGGGGTGAACCGCCAGATCTCGTCGCGCCCGCTGGGCACCTCGAAGGCATCCACGTCGAAGGACGCGAACAACTCACCCTTGTTCAGGGCAGCAGCAGCCGTCATCCGACCGCGCCCTCCATCTGCAGCTCGATGAGCCGGTTGAGCTCCAGCGCGTACTCCATGGGCAGTTCCTTGGCGATCGGTTCGACGAAGCCGCGCACCACCATCGCCATCGCCTCGTCCTCGGTCAGCCCGCGGCTCATCAGGTAGAACAGCTGGTTGTCGCTGACCTTGGACACGGTGGCCTCGTGGCCCATCGTGACGTCGTCCTCGCGGATGTCGACGTAGGGATAGGTGTCGCTGCGGCTGATCGTATCGACCAGCAGCGCATCGCATTTCACGCTGGAGCGCGAACCGTGCGCGCCCTTGTTCACCTGCACCAGGCCGCGGTAGGAGGTGCGGCCGCCGCCGCGGGCCACCGACTTGGAGACGATGTTGCTCGACGTGTTGGGCGCCAGGTGCAGCATCTTGGCGCCGGCGTCCTGGTGCTGGCCCTCGCCGGCGAAGGCGACCGACAACACCTCACCCTTGGCGTGCTCCCCGGTCATCCACACCGCCGGGTACTTCATGGTCACCTTGGACCCGATGTTGCCGTCGACCCACTCCATGGTGGCGCCGGCCTCCGCGCGGGCCCTCTTGGTGACCAGGTTGTAGACGTTGTTCGACCAGTTCTGGATGGTGGTGTAACGGCAACGGCCGCCGGGCTTGACGATGATCTCCACCACCGCCGAGTGCAGCGAGTCCGACGTGTAGATGGGCGCGGTGCAGCCCTCCACGTAATGCACGTAGGCGTTTTCGTCGACGATGATCAGCGTCCGCTCGAACTGACCCATGTTCTCGGTGTTGATCCGGAAGTAGGCCTGCAGCGGGATGTCGACGTGCACGCCCGGCGGGACGTAGATGAACGAACCACCGCTCCACACCGCGGTGTTCAGGGCGGAGAACTTGTTGTCCCCCGCCGGGATGACGGTGCCGAAGTACTGCTGGAAGAGCTCGGGATGTTGCCGCAGACCCGTGTCGGTGTCGACGAAGATGACGCCCTGGGACTCCAGGTCCTCGCGGATCTGGTGGTAGACCACCTCGGACTCGTACTGCGCCGCGACACCGGCGACCAGGCGCTGCTTCTCGGCCTCCGGGATGCCCAGCCTGTCGTAGGTGTTGCGGATGTCCTCGGGCAGGTCATCCCATGAGGCGGCCTGCTTCTCGGTGGACCGCACGAAGTATTTGATGTTGTCGAAGTCGATGCCGGACAGGTCCGAGCCCCAGTTCGGCATCGGCTTGCGGTCGAAGATCCGCAGCGCCTTCAGTCGCGTCTGCAGCATCCAGTCGGGTTCGTCCTTCTTCCCCGAGATGTCGCGGACCACCGCCTCGGACAGCCCGCGCTGCGCGCTGGCTCCCGCGACGTCCGAGTCCGCCCAGCCGTAGCCGTAGCGGCCCAACGAGGCGATGGCCTGCTCCTGGGTCAACGGCCCGTCTGCCGTCTTGATGGCCTGCTGGGCCTCGGGCGTGAGGGTCATAACGACGCTCCTTCGATGCTCGTGGTGTCGCGACGCGGGCTGGGCGCCGGGGTCAGTGGTACGTGGGTGGTGCAGGCGCAGTTGCCGTTGACGATGGTCGCCAACCGCTGCACGTGGGTCCCGAGTACCTCGGCCATGGCCTGCTGCTCGGCTTCGCACAGCTCCGGGAATTCCTCGGCGACGTGCGACACCGGGCAGTGGTGCTGGCAGATCTGCACGCCGTGGATCGGGCCGCCGACACGTGCGGTGGTGGCGACGTAACCCGCCTTGGTGAGCGCACCGGCCACGCGCTCGGCGGCGGCCTCGACTTCGGCGTCGTCATCGCTGCCGGCGGCCGGCACGCCGCCCAGGATCGCGTCGACGCGCCGCCGGGCGAACGTGCGGACGGCGTCCTCCCCGCCGATCTCGCGCAGCTGCCGCATGGCCGCCACCGCCAGGTCGTCGTAGGCGTGCTCGAGCTTGGCGCGGCCCGCCGCCGTCAGCCGGAAACGCTTGGCTGGGCGGCCGCGCCCCGCCTGCTGCCAGGCCGCGGCGGGTACCGACTCGGCGTCGCCCGCCTCGATCAGTGCGTCGAGGTGGCGACGCACGCCGGCGGCCGCCAGCCCGAGCCGGTCGCCGATCTCACCGGCGGTGATCGATCCGGACTCCAGTAGCAGGCGCACGATGGCGCGGCGGGTGTGACCATCCCGTGCCGCCGCGGCCGCCACGCTCACGGCGGCGTCGTCGATGGCGGTCCGGATTTTCACAACACCAGTGTGACGCAATTCCGGGGATCGGTCTACCAAGGGTGCCCTGAGCGGCGGTTGCGCTGGTCACACTACGCCCACGGCGAAAGACCATTGGCACCGACGATGGGACCTTCGCCCGTAGTACGCGGCCCACCGCGCCGAATAGCGTCGGCGGCGGTAGTGAAGGAATCAACCCCAGGAAAGGAACTGGCATGCCTGACACGACTGAATCAACGTCCATCGCATCGCGTTCGACCGACCTGCTCGACGAGGTACGCGAATCGGCCAAAGCCGGCCAGCACGCCGCGGCGGAGGCGCTTCGGGCGTTCCACAAGACCCTCGACGACGCAATCCCGGAGGCGGTGCAACCGCTGCGCACCAGGATTGTCGACGCCGCCATCGAACTGGCCGACAAGCTTGTCGCCGCCCAGTATCAGTTCAACCGCAGGCTGGTCGCGACCGCGGACCGGGCGTTGAGCAAGGCCGACGGCGAAGAGAAGTAGCCAGGAACGGGGGCGCGTGGCGGATCAGACGCTTTGCTGCGCGCCCCCTTCGGCTATAGCCGAAGCCGCGTCGCGGGCTAATCCCGCTGTGGCCGAACGCAATTCGTCGGCGGAATCCAGCCGTGCGGAAAACCCGACCCGGGCGTAGGCCACGCCGCGGGGGGTGTGCACCCGCAGGTCCAGGCCGTAGCGGTCGACGCCCGTACACAGTGCGGTATCGGTGTCGGGGTAGCCGCCGAAGATTCGGGCCATGGCAGCCAGGGCGTCGGCGTGATCGGCGTTGAGATGCGCGACGGCCCTGGCGGCCACCGGCGCAACCGGGTCGGGAGCAGCGGCGGCGTACTGATCGCCGGTGGCCGAGTCCATCCGGCCGTACCCGCCCACCCACCGCAACCGCTGAATCCTCAGGACCCAGAGGCTGAAGTCGCTGAAGTCCAGGTAGTACCGGGCAGCGGGGACCGCGGCCAGGTATGCCGCCCGGGCGTCGTCGTACGCCGAACCCGTGGGCTTCGCAACCAGCCCGGCGAGGGTGATCCGGCTGCCGGCCAGCGGGTCGGTGTCGCCGCTCGCCGCCACGATCGACAGGCTGGCCCTCGGGTCGCGCGCGAGGTTACGGCCGTGCTCGGCCAGGCTCGAGACGCAGAGCACGGGCATGCCGTCCAGCAGTCCGTAGGCCACCAACGACGCCCACGGGTCGCCGCCGTCGGCGGTCAACGTGGCCAGCGTGGCGGCGTTGGTGGCGGCGGCGATGGTGCGGGCCTGCTCCGCCGCGGACGGGCGGGCGTCGTTGGCCGGCGGGTACAGGGGTGGCGGCACGGAGGGTGCGTCCCCGGGGTCGCCATGGTCGCGAATCGCCACGAACGAGAGGCTACGCGTGAGCAATCCCGATCCGCCGTGGACTGGTCTCAGCCGATCGGCCGCCACGCGCCGATTGCGGCGTCCCGGTACCAGCCGACCCGGTCCCGGACCTGGACTCCGCTGAGGTTCTGGGCGCTGACCCGGCTGTCGATGATGTGGTCGTCGTCGACGTAAATGACCACGTGCGAGGCCTGGTTGGCATTTCCGTTGGGGTGCAAGTAGATCAAGTCCCCAAGCTGGAACGGCCCCTCTGTCGGGATGCGCCGGCCCATCGGACCGGCGGTGCCGTCGGCTTGTTGGTGGACATTGCCGCCGAACTTGATGCCCAGACCGTAGTTGTAGACCCAAGCGGTGAAGTTCGAACAGTCCAGGCCTCGTCCGGGACCCCAGGCCGTCAGCCTGGGCGGAGCGTCGGCATCGGGATTCTCCTCGGACACACCGGCATACGTCGGGGCCGGTGGCTCCCAGCCGGGGATGTGATGGTGGCGGTATTGCAGCCCCAGCGGGTTGCCGGGCGCGTAGATGTAGCGCATCGCCACCGCGAGGATCCGTTCCCGCTTCCAGGTCGCCGGATCGCACCGCGCATCCTGCGGAATGCTCGGCGGCGGCAGGGTTTTTGCGCGCGGTCCCCATCCCCGGTTCACGTATTGGCCCTCGGCATCGGTGCGGTACCACTGGGCCGGCGGGTCGTCGGTTTGCGGCAGCGCGTCGCGGCCGGCGAAATCCGCCGTCAATGATCCCCAGGTGCAGGAAAAGCGGTAGGACACCTCACCGTGGTCGCCACGGGCCGGCCCGGCCGGCGTCCAGGTCGGAGCCGCCAGGCACAGCACCGCCGTGACGGCGACGGCGAGCCGGCGGGCGGGGAGCCCCCGGCAGCTAAGCTGCACGGATGGCAGCCCGCCACCACGCGCTGAGCTCATCGATCGCCAGCCTGCATGGCGACGAGCAAGCGGTGGGCACGCCGCTGAACGATACCGAGCTCACCGCCCTGCAGCGCACCCGACTGTTCGGCGCCACCGGCACCGTCCTGATGGCCATCGGCGCGCTGGGCGCCGGGGCCCGGCCCGTCGTGCAGGACCCCACCTTTGGGGTGCGGCTGCTCAACCTGCCGTCCCGGATCCAGACGGTGTCGTTGACGATGACGACCACCGGCGCGGTCATGATGGCGCTGGCCTGGCTGATGCTCGGCCGATTCGCGCTGGGTAG
This sequence comes from Mycobacterium sp. E3247, assembly GCF_001667785.1. Taxonomy (NCBI): domain Bacteria; kingdom Bacillati; phylum Actinomycetota; class Actinomycetes; order Mycobacteriales; family Mycobacteriaceae; genus Mycobacterium; species Mycobacterium sp. E3247. Next base: position 17,269 of record NZ_LZJG01000478.1, read on the forward strand.
CAGGAGGATGTCGCGCGGCGACCTGGACCGCACCCTGCTGCTGTGGATCCTGCCCCTGCTGATCGCGCCGCCGATGTACAGCAAGGACGTCTACTCCTACCTGGCCCAGAGCCAGATCTCCCTGGAGGGCCTCGACCCCTACCGGGTCGGCCCCGCCTCCGGGCTGGGCCTGTCGCACGTGTTCACGCTGTCGGTCCCCACGCTGTGGCGCGAGACGCCGGCGCCCTATGGTCCGCTGTTCCTGTGGATCGGGCGCGGCATCTCGGCGGTCACCGGGGAGAACATCGTCGCCGCCGTGCTGTGTCACCGGCTGGTCGAGCTGCTCGGCGTGGGGCTGATCGTGTGGGCGACTCCCCGGCTGGCCCGGCGCTGCGGCGTGGCCGAGGTGAGCGCGCTGTGGCTGGGCGCGGCCAATCCGCTGCTGATCATGCACCTGGTCGCCGGGGTCCACAACGAGGCGTTGATGCTCGGGCTGATGCTGGCCGGGGCCGAGTTCGCGCTGCGGGGAATCGACTCGCCGCGGCTGCGGCCGGCCTCCTGGCGGCCCGGCGCGGATTGGGAGCCGTTGGGCATGCTGCTGGCCGGCGCCGTGCTGATCACGCTGTCGTCGCAGGTGAAGCTGCCGTCGTTGCTGGCACTCGGGTTCGTCACGATGGCGCTGGCCTACCGCTGCGGGGGGACCCTGCGTGCCCTGCTGCTGGCGGGCGGCGCGATGACGGTGCTGTCGCTGGCCGTCATGGCGGTCGTCGGCCGGGCCAGCGGGCTCGGGTTCGGCTGGATCTTCACGCTCGGGACCGCCAACGTGGTGCGCAGCTGGTTGTCGCCGCCGACGCTGCTGGCCCTGGGCACCGGGCAGGTGGGGATCCTGCTGGGACTCGGCGATCACACCACCGCGGTGCTGGGGCTCACGCGCTTTATTGGTGTGCTGATCATCACGGTGATGGTGGGCTGGCTGCTGGTGGCCGTCTTCCGCGGCCGCCTGCACCCGATCGGTGGACTGGGCGTGGCGCTGGGCGTCACCGTGCTGTTGTTTCCCGTCGTGCAGCCCTGGTACCTGCTCTGGGCGATCATCCCGTTGGCCGCCTGGGCGACCCGCAGCGGATTCCGGGCGGCGGTGATCGTCATGACCCTGGTCGTCGGCATCTTCGGGCCGACGGCCAACGGGGACCGCTTCGCGTTGTTCCAGATCGTCGACGCCACCCTGGCCAGCACCGTCATCGTGGCGGCGCTCATCGCGCTGACCTACACCCGACTGCCGTGGCGGCGGCTGCCGGCCGAGGACGTCGAAACGCCGCCGGAGCCCGTCGCGACCGCGCCGGAACAGGCCACCCGGGCCACCCCTCGCTCCCAGGCGCTGCCCGACGCCTACGCTGATTCCACGTGAGCTCGGACGTTCCTGAAACAGTCGTGCGACTGCGCGGGGTGAGCAAGCACTACGGATCCACCACGGCCGTTGCCGATCTCGACCTCGAGGTGCACGCCGCCGAAGTGCTCGCCCTGCTGGGCCCCAACGGGGCCGGCAAGACCACGACGGTCGAAATGTGCGAGGGCTTCGTGCGACCGGACGCCGGCACCATCGAGGTGCTCGGGCTGGACCCGATCGCGGACAACGCCCGCCTGCGCACCCGCATGGGGGTCATGCTGCAGGGCGGCGGCGGCTACCCCAGCGCCCGCGCCGGCGAAATGCTCAACCTGGTCGCCTCCTACGCCGCAGACCCGCTTGACCCGGCGTGGCTGCTGGACACCCTGGGCCTCACCGACGCCGCTCGCACCACCTACCGCCGGCTGTCCGGCGGGCAGCAGCAGCGGCTCGCACTGGCGTGCGCGCTGGTCGGCCGGCCGGAGCTGGTCTTCCTCGACGAGCCGACCGCGGGCATGGACGCGCACGCCCGGCTGCTGGTGTGGGAACTGATCGACGCGCTGCGCCGCGACGGTGTGACGGTGGTGCTGACCACCCACCAGCTCAAGGAGGCCGAGGAGCTCGCCGACCGGCTGGTCATCATCGACCACGGCTCGACCGTGGCCGCCGGCACTCCCGCCGAGCTGATGCGCGCGGGCGCCAAGGACGAGTTGCGGTTCACCGCGCCGCCGCGGCTCGACCTGTCGCTGTTGACCGCCGCCCTGCCGGAGGAATACCGGGCCAGCGAGGTGACGCCGGGCGAATATCTGGTCGAGGGCCCGGTCGACCCGCAAGTGCTGGCCACCGTCACGGCATGGTGCGCGCGGATCGACGTGCTGGCCACCGACATGCGCGTCGAGCAGCGCAGCCTCGAGGACGTGTTCCTCGACCTCACCGGCAGGAAGTTGCGGCAGTGACCGAATCGAGCGTCTTCCCTTCGGGAACCTTCACACCCGACCCGCGGCCCGCTCCCGTGCCGCGGATGCTGGCCGCCCAGTTCGACCTGGAGCTCAAGCTGCTGCTGCGCAACGGCGAGCAGCTGCTGCTGACCATGTTCATCCCGATCACGCTGCTGGTCGGGCTCACGCTCTTACCGCTCGGGTCGTTCGGCCACAACCGCGCCGCCACGTTCGTCCCCGTCATCATGGCCCTCGCGGTGATCTCGACCGCGTTCACCGGGCAGGCCATCGCCGTCGCCTTCGACCGCCGCTACGGCGCGCTCAAGCGGCTGGGGGCCACCCCGCTGCCGGTCTGGGGCATCATCGCCGGCAAGTCGCTGGCCGTGGTCACTGTGGTGTTCTTGCAGGCAATCCTGTTGGGCACCATCGGTTTTGCGCTGGGGTGGCGGCCGGCCCCGGCCGCACTGGCGTTGGGCGCCGCGGTCATCGCGCTGGGCACCGCGGGCTTCGCGGCCCTCGGGCTGCTGCTCGGCGGCACGCTGCGCGCCGAGATCGTGCTCGCCGTCGCCAACCTGCTGTGGTTCGTCTTCGCCGGCCTCGGCGCGCTGACCGTGGAGAGCGGGATGATCCCGGCGGGGGTCAAGTGGGCGGCCCGGCTCACCCCCTCCGGCGCGCTCACCGAGGCGCTGTCGCGGGCGATGGCGCTGTCGGTGGACTGGTTCGGCGTCGTGGTCCTGGCGGTGTGGGGCGTGCTCGCCGCGCTGGCCGCGCGGCGCTGGTTCCGCTTCACGTGACGGTTTCGGCGCCCGCCTCTCACGACACGTAAACCACGCACACGACACGCCGAGGCGGGTGTACGTGGTTTATGTCTCGTGACGCCAGGGCTTACTACAGGACGTAGTTTTCGTTGGCCTACCATCGGGCCATGCTCGGACGAACGCTGATGCGGTTGGTGGACCTGCTCCCCAACCCGAGCGTGCGTGTCCAGCGCCTCGTCGCCGCGGCCGTCGTCCTCACGCAGGGCGGCATCGCCGTCACCGGGGCGATAGTCCGCGTCACCGCGTCGGGCTTGGGTTGTCCCACCTGGCCGCAATGCTTTCCGGGCAGCTTCATCCCGGTAGCGCACGCCGAGGTGCCGCGCATCCATCAGGCGGTCGAGTTCGGCAACCGCATGATCACCTTCGCGGTGGTCGTCGCGGCGGCGCTGGCCGTGCTGGCCGTGACCCGGGCCCGGCGACGCCGGGAAGTCCTGGTCTATGCGTGGCTGATGCCGGTGTCGACGGTGGTTCAGGCGGTGATCGGCGGCATCACCGTGCGCACCGGGCTGCTGTGGTGGACGGTGGCCATCCACCTGCTGACCTCGATGACGATGGTGTGGCTGTCGGTGTTGCTCTACGTCAAGATCGGTGAGCCCGACGACGGGGTGCCGCAGCGGCGGGTGCCCCTGCCGCTGCGCGGACTGACGGCGCTGATCGGCCTGGATCTGGCGGTGGTGCTGGTCACCGGCACGCTGGTGACGGCCGCCGGCCCGCACGCGGGTGACCGCAGCCCCACCCGGACGGTGCCCCGCCTCGAGATCGCGGTCGACACCCTGGTGCACGCGCATTCCTCGCTGCTGATCGCCTACCTCGCCCTGCTGGTCGGGCTCGGCTTCGGGTTGCTGGCCGTGCACGCCTCGCGGCCGATCCTGCGGCGGCTGATCGTGCTGCTCGCACTGGTGTGCGCGCAGGCCGCCGTCGGCACGGCCCAGTACTTCACCGGGGTGCCCGCCGCCCTGGTCGCCCTGCACGTGGCCGGCGCCGCGGCGTGCACCGCCGCGACCGCGGCGCTATGGGCCTCCATGCGGGAACGGTCGCGAGAGCGGGCCGAGCCCGAGCCGCTCGCAAGCTGACTCCGCGGCGAGCGCGAAGTCGCGCTCGCCGCGCTCGCGGGTGGCAACGTCCAGGTGCTGCCAGCCCAGCGACGGCGCGACGAGGTCAAGCCGCACCAGCGCTTCACCGCTCACGTCGGCGCGCGCGTACAGCAGCTCGCGTGGATCGATCCCGGAGCGGTCGGCGGCCGACGCGATCGCGGCGTAACCGAGGTCCCACGATTCGAACTCCAGGTCGACCGGCCAGGAGTGCGACCGCTTGCCGCCCAGGAAGATCAGCGCCGCCTGCGCCGTCCCACCCGGCCGGGTCGGGACCCCGTCGTTCTCAAGGTCGCGCAGATACCGCTCATCGAGGTTCCAGGCGACCGCGTCGGGCGGGTTGAGCAGGTGGCGCACCCGGCGGGTCCAGGTCAGGAATTCGTCGCGCCGTTGGTCGTCCGCGGGCGCGCGCAGGATGACCAGGTCGGCGCGCACGGTATCGGGGTCGTCCCACTCCAGCCAACGGGCGTGCAGTCCGCGGGCGCGCAGCGCTGGGACCAGGCCGGCGTCCTCGGGATCGTCGCCGGGCCCCGCCAGCACGATGCGGGGATGGAAGATGTCCGGGCGGGCGAGTTTCATGGCCCGGGCATGATAAGCACATGCACGCAATCGAAGTCAGCGAAACCGGCGGCCCCGAGGTGCTGCGCTACGTCGACGCGCCACAACCGTCGCCCGGTTCCGGCGAGGTGCTGATCAAGGCCGAGGCCATCGGCGTCAACTACATCGACACCTACTTCCGCTCGGGGCAGTACCCGCGCGAGCTGCCGTTCATCCTCGGCTCGGAGCTGTGCGGGACCGTCGCCGCGATCGGTGACGACGCCGAGGGGTTCCGCGTCGGCGACCGGGTGGTCAGCGCGTCGGCGTCCGGCGGTTATGCCGAGTACGCTACGGCCCCAGCGTTTTTGACGGCACACGTGCCGGACGGGGTGGGTTCCGACGTGGCCGCGTCGGTGCTGCTGAAGGGCCTGACCGCGCACTACCTGCTGAATTCGGTCTATCCGGTGCAGGCCGGCGACACGGTGCTGGTGCACGCCGGCGCGGGCGGTGTCGGGCTGATCCTGACGCAGTGGGCCCGCCTGCTCGGCGCGCGGGTCATCACCACGGTCTCCACGCCGGAGAAGGCCCGGCTGTCCAGGCAGGCCGGCGCCGACGAGGTGTTGTCCTATCCGGAGGATGCCGAGGAGTTCGGCCGGCAGATCCGCGGACTCACCGACGGGGCCGGTGTGGAGGCCGTGTACGACGGCGTCGGCGCCAGCACCTTCGAAGCGAGCCTGGCCAGCCTGGCCGTGCGCGGCACGCTGGCGCTGTTCGGGGCGGCCAGCGGACCCGTTCCGCCGTTCGATCC
>NZ_LZJG01000479.1:0-6479 GCF_001667785.1 Mycobacterium sp. E3247
TGCGCAACAGCGGCCGGGTGCTGACTCGCGGGCAGCTGATCGACCGGGTATGGGGCGCCGACTACGTCGGCGACACCAAGACGCTCGACGTCCACGTCAAGCGGTTGCGCTCCAAGATCGAAGCCGACCCGGCCAACCCCGTCCACCTGGTGACGGTGCGAGGGCTGGGCTACAAGCTCGAAGGCTAGGCCGCCCGGGCGGCGGGCGTGCGCTGACGGCGCACGGTCAAGGCTTGGGTCACAACCAGTCGGCGGGCGCGTCGTCGACGGTGTCGAAAACGGTTGCGGCGTGGTCGATTGCGCTCAGCGTGATACGACGACGCATGTTCGCCGTCATCGGCGGGAGGTCGTCAAGCTCGAACCACGCCGCCGCGGTGCATTCGTCGTCGGCGGCGTAGGGCTCCCCGGCTAGCCACTGCATACGGAACACGTGATCGAGGTACTGGGCCCGATCGCCGTTGGCGTGCACCGTCGGTTGGGTCACGTGCACCCAGGCGAGCCTGGTGGCTCGCGCGCTGACCCCGGTTTCTTCGCGCACTTCGCGGGCGGCGCAGTCGGCCGGATTCTCTCCCGGTTCGACGATCCCTGTTACCGCCGTCCAGGCGCCGTTATCCGAGCGCTTGACCAGCAGCACCTGGCCGTCGCGGATCGTGACCGCCGTAACGCCGGCCAACCACAACGGTGCAGTCCCAATGGCGCGACGGAGCTCAACGATGAAGTCGGGGACTGGCACGCACCGTTCATAACACATGGTCCGCAGGACATCTGTCCGCCGGCCGAGACACCATGTTCACGTGAGCCGCGCTGGAAACGCCAGCCCATGGCCGGCGGAACACTCCCAGTGCCGCGGGACGGACGTGGATATGGTTTTCGTCGCAGTGGCCCGTTGATTTGGCGCAGGCGCGGATTATCGCGCCGCCTTGGCGGCTTCGCGATGACCCTTCCTTTTCGCATGGGTCGAGCAGCAATGCGTCATCTCGCAATGGAACTGGTCACTGCATTCATGCGAACAATAAATTGACGCGGCCGGAAGCCAATCCGGGTCCGACAGGTCGCGGGGCCGGTCATTGGGATCGAACGTGTGGCCGCAATGCACGCAGGTCCTGACCTTGGTAGCCATGTCGTCAGGGTACGCGCAGGGGCCCTCGATCGCTGCCGGTTTCTGCATTTCGGAAAATCGCCAAGTGTGCAATTCAACCCAAAATCGCCAACTCCAGCGAATTACTTTTTGAAACTAATTCGTTCGCGGTTTGTTGTCGATTGCGTCGCGGTCCGACCCGGCCCGCGCGATCATCTCGATGAAATCGGCGGCGTGACAGGCTAATAGGCCCTGGGCCGGCGCATGGCAGCGAAACAGACTGCAGCGCAAGCGGTTTCCATGTCTGCGACGCCAGTGGGTGTCGGCGAGCGGCCCAGGCCGGGTACGACGAGCGGTGCGGTCACGGCCCCGGGCGGGCGCCGTGGCTGTGACGCGACGCCGCACCGCAGGAATTAAATCGGCAGCCATGGTGTTCGGCTAGCCGTGGCGCGCGCGACGAAATGCCTGAACAGATGAAACGCCTTAGCATCAGCCCAACGGGCGTTCGTGATGGGGGAGAACGGTGTTGACGCTTCTCAAGCGGGGATGGGTGGCGCTGGTCGTCGTCGTGGCAGCGATCATCGGCGGCGTTGCAGTGGATCGCCTCAACGGCGTCTTCCCGGGACCCGGCTTGCCCAAGCCCGATGCGCGGGATGCGACGCCGCCGTACGCGGCCAAGACCGCCATCTACGAAATCCTGGGACCGCCCGGGACCGCCGGCGTCGTCAACTGGATGGATGCGGACGCACAACCGCAGAAGGCCAACTTCACCACATTGCCGTGGTCGCAGACGATAGTCGCCGAGATGCCCGGCATCTTCGCCTACGTCGTCGCCCAGGGTGACAGCCCTTCCATCGGTTGCCGGATCACCGTCGACGGCAAATTGGTCGATCAGCAACAGGTCGACACGCGTGACGCGCAGGTTTCCTGCTTGGACAAGTCCGCGTGACCGACGACACGAGCGCCACGGACGAAATCCCTGTGGCGCGGCGCTCCGAAGTCGAGCACAAACCGCGGCTGGCCCGCACCATCCGTGTGCTGGCGCTGCCGATCGTCGTGGCCTGGCTGCTGATCGCGGTCGGCGTCAACGTCTTCGTCCCACAGTTGGAAAAGGTTGCCGAGGACGTCTCGGTGCCGCTCTCGCCATCCGATGCGCCCTCTGTGACCGGGATGAAACACATCGGGGAGAAGTTCAAGGAGTACGACTCCGACAACCTCGTCCTGGTGACGCTGGTCGGTGACAAGCCGCTCGGCCAAGACGCTCACCGGTATTACGACGATCTGGTCAAGAAGCTCAAGCAGGACACCGCACACGTCGAGCATGCGCTCGACTTCTGGGGTCAGCGGTTTACGGCCTCCGGTGTCGAGAGCTATGACCACAAGTCCGCCTACGTCCAGGTCAACCTACGGGGTGACCAAGGCGGCGCAGTCGGCGACAAGTCGGTTGACTCGGTTCGCAAGATCGTTGCGGACTCAAAGCCGCCGCCGGGGGTGAAGGCCTACGTCGCGGGGCAGGGAGCCCTGACCGACGACACGATCGTCGTGGGTAACGCCAGCCTGTTCAAGATGACGATCATCACGATCATCATCATCGCGATCATGCTGATGTTCGTCTATCGGTCCATCGGCACCGTGCTGCTGACGATGGTGATTCTGTTCGCCGGACTGGCCACCGGCCGCGGCGTGGTGGCGCTGCTGGGCGACACCGGAATCATGGGGTTGTCGACCTTCGCCGTCAACCTGCTGACGGCACTGGCCATCGCCGCCGGTACCGACTACGCGATCTTCATGGTCGGCCGCTACCAGGAGGCCCGCGAGCGGGGACTGGACCGCGAAGCCGCCTACTACGACACCTTCGCCGGGGTCAGCAAGGTGGTGCTGGGTTCGGGTTTGACGATCGTCGGGGCGCTGGCCTGTCTGCATTTCACTCGGCTGCCCTACTTCAGTTCGCTGGCGTTTCCGTGCGCAATCGGTCTGCTGGTGGTGGTGGCCGCCGGGGTGACCCTGACACCGGCGCTGATCGCGTTCGCGAGCGGCTTCGGTCTGTTCGATCCGAAGCGAAAGTTCAACTACACCCGGTGGCGCCGCCTGGCGACGGCCATCGTGCGGTGGCCGGCACCCATCCTCGCCACCTCCGTCATCCTGGCGATCGTCGGCGCCCTGGGGTTGTCGGGCTTCAACCCGCGCTACAACGACCTGTACTACCTGCCGAAGAGCGCGTCCTCGGTTCAGGCGTACGACGCGGCCGATCAACACTTCACCCAGGCCCGGCTGAACCCGGACCTGCTGATGATCGAATCAGACCACGATCTGCGCAATCCCACCGACATGTTGGTGCTGGACAAGATCGCCGGAGCCATTTTCCGGGTGCCCGGCATCGAACGGGTGCAGAGCATCACCAGACCCCTCGGGCCGCCAATCCAAGACGGATCCGTTCCGTTCCAGCTCAGTGTGCAAACCGCGCCGATCCGGAGCAACCTGAACTACCTGAAAGACCGTGTCGCCGATATCAAGAAGATCATCGGTGATCTGGACACCCTGATCTCCCTGTTGGAGCGCCAGTACAAGGTGACCCAGGATCTCGCGAACGCCACCGACGACAGCGCGAAAACCGCGGAAAACACTGCGGCCATCACAGACGAAATCCGGGACCACATCGCGGATTTCGACGACTTCTGGAGGCCGATTCGCAGTTACTTCTACTGGGAGAGACACTGCTACGACATCCCGATCTGCTGGTCGCTGCGAAGCCTGTTCGACGCCCTGGACGGGTTCGACAAACTCGCCGAGCAATTCCACAATCTCACCAACGATCTCAACCACACGGCCGCGGCCACGCGCGAGCTGCTGGCGATCATTCCGCAGAACATCGCCACCTCGAAGGCGATCCGGGATACGACGTGGACCATCTACAGCACGTTCGACAGCCTGATCAATCAATTCGACCGGCTGACCGACACGAACGCCGTAATGGGCAAGTCCTTCAACGACTCTCAGATTGAGAGCCTCTTCTACCTGCCGCCCGAGATTTTCAGTAACCCGGACTTCCAACTGGGGCTGAGCTTGATGGTGTCGCCGGATGGCAAGGCTGCGCGCTTCATCATCACCCACTCGGTGGATCCGGCGACGACTGAGGGAATCGCGTCAGTCAACCAGGAGCGCAACGCGGCCAAGGAGGCGCTCAAACTCACGTCGCTGCAAAACGCCGACATCTACCTGGGCGGCACGGCCGCAACGTTTTACGACATCGCCAACGGCGCCAAGTTCGACCTGCTGATCGCGGCGATCGCCTCGATCGTGCTCATCTTCATCATCATGGTGATCGTCACCCGCGCTTTGGTCGCTGCGGGCGTCATCGTCGGCACGATCGTGATGTCGCTGGGAGCCGCCTTCGGCTTCTCGACACTGATCTGGCAGCACCTTCTCCATTTCCAGTTGCACTGGGTGGCAACAGAATTCGCATTGATTGTGCTTCTGGCGGTGGGGTCGGACTACAACCTGATGCTGGTGTCCCGGATCGAAGAGGAGATCGGAGCCGGCCTAAAAACGGGACTCATCCGCGGCATGGGTCTCACCGGCCCGGTGGTGACGGCGGCCGGTCTGGTGTTCGCCGTCACGATGGCCACGATGATCACCAGCGATCTCCGGGCGATCGGCCAGTTCGGCACGACGATCGGGCTCGGCTTGATGTTCGACACCTTCGTCGTCCGATCTCTCATCACGCCGTCGATCATGACGGTGATGGGGCGCTGGTTCTGGTGGCCGAAGCGGGTGCGGGTCCGCCCGGCCAGCCAGATGCTTCGGTCCGTCGGGCCGCGCCCGCTGGTGCGGGCGCTGTTGCATCAGCCGCGGCACGCGGCCCCGGCGGACGCGCGGTCGTAGCGGCGGCACAGCACGGGGACTCAGCGCGCGTCGAGCACCTCGTCGGCCACCCCCAGCGCCAGCGCCATGATCGACACCTGCGGGTTGACCTCCGGGCAGCTGGGCAGGATCGAGGCGTCGGCCACCCATACCCCGTCGGCGCCGCGCAGCCGGCCGGTCTGGTCGACCGGGCAGAGCTGATCGTCGACGCCGGCGGCCGCCGTGCCCGTCGGGTGAAAAGCGGCCAGGTGCAGGCTTCTCGGGCTGGTTCGGCGCAACGCATCCTGCAACGCGGGCAGCGACGCGACCGTCTTCGCCTCGGGCAAGCCGGCGAGCACCTCAACGGCACCCGCGGCGAACAGCAACCGGCCCATGGCCTCCATCGCCGTCATGAGCTTGGCGACGTCGCCTCGATCGATGGGGTAACGGATGACGGTCTCGCCGCGCACGGACGACACGGAGCCCACCCCGCGGTCGGCCACCATGGCGCCGAATGTCGCGACCCGCGGCGCCCGGTCCAGCCAGCCGAGCAGCTCGGCGCCGTAGCCGGGAAACACCATCGACCCCATCCCCGGCGGGGTCGATGTCGCCTCGATCAGCACACCGTGCGACTCGTGCAGCTCATGGACGGCCGCGCTTTGCAGCACACCATGCCAGGCGACGACGTCGTCCTCGAAGCGTCCGGCAAGTACGGTCGCCGGATGCAACGCGAGGTTGTGCCCGAGGCGGGGGTGTGCGCCAAGACCGCTGCGCCGCAAGAGGTTTGGCGTCTCGGTGGCTCCGGCGGCCACGACGACCGTGTCGGCGATGACGTCCAGCGCGGTGCCGTCGGGTCGGCGCGCGCGCACCCCGCGAGCGCGCCCGTGCCGGTGCAGCACCCGTTCCACGCGGGCGTGGGAGATGATTCGCGCGCCCGCCGCGCACGCCTCGGGCAGCGCGTTGAGGTGCACGCCGAACTTGGCGTTGCGGGGGCAGCCGATCGCGCACTGGCAACACCCCTCACAGCCCGGCGCGTTGCGGGGGATGGGCGCGGCCTGCCAGCCCAGCGCGGCGGCGCCGCCGAGAAGCAGGTGTCCGTTGCGGCCCATGATCTCCAGCGGCACCGGGGCGACCCGCAGCGTGCGTTCGACATCGTCGAGGTGCGCCGACAGCCGGTCCGAATCGGCCACGGCAAGCCCGAATTCGTCGCGCCAGCGCCGCTGCACCGCCTCCGGCGGCCGGTAGCAAGTGCCGGAGTTGACGACGGTGGTCCCACCGACCGCGCGACCGATCGGCAGCACCACAGACGGGCGTCCCAGGGCGACGGTGGCCCCGGCGCCGCGGTACAACCCCGCGTAGCGGTCGATCGGATGGGTGGTGCGGAACTCCTCGACCGTCCAGCGGCGGCCCTCTTCGAGCACGACGACATCCAGCCCCGCGCGCGCCAGCGTGCGGGCCACCATCGCGCCGCCGGCCCCGGAACCGATCACCACGGCGTCGGCGATGACGACGGACGGGCTGTCGGCCGACACGGTGACGGCCAGGTCCGCATCGGGCCGCGC
>NZ_LZJG01000480.1:0-8997 GCF_001667785.1 Mycobacterium sp. E3247
ACCGCCCTCCTCGCCGTGGCGGTCCCGGCTGCCCCGGTGGCGGTGGCGGGGGCGGATCCGCGCTCGCCACCGCGACCCCGAAGCCGGCCGCGGCCGCCCCGAGGGCGCCCGCAAGCAGGGACCCTGCGATGAGTTGGTTGATCTTCACTCGGCCCATCTCTCCTCTTCTGTCGGCGGCGCACCCATCCGCAGGGGGGACCCGCGGATCGCCGCGATCCGCGACAGTAGGAAGTCAGCCTGAAGCCAGCCTGAAGAAGCCTCAGCCGGGCGCGGTTTCCGCGGTCACGGCGGTGAGGCCCCACTTGTCCAGCCAGGGCTGGACGAGTTCGGCGACCGAGAATTTCGCCGGGGCGGAGCACCGCGGCATGGGCGTGTTGGGATCGCCCCCGCGGATCAGGATGCCGACCGCGCGCACAGTGCCGTCGCCTTGCTTGAGATACACCGGGCCACCGGAATCGCCGCATTGGCCGGGCGCCAGGAACACGACCTTGCTGTCGGTGACCTCCGTGACCTGCCCGCAGGCGGCCTCGCCGCTGCCGATGCCGAATTTGCAAAGTTCCTGCCCGGTCTGCAGGTTGGTGGCGACGCCGGAGACGGGCAGGGCGGCCCCGACGGCCGGATTACGGGGAACGTTGTCCCCGTTGAGCAGGATGAGGCCGATGTCGTGCTGTTCGTTGAGGACGCCCTCGCTGACCGTCTGGGCGAACGTGCCCAGCGTCGCGTAGGGCAGGACCCCGCCCAGGTTCATCGTCACCTTGCTGGCCTCGCCGGGCCGGTTGCAGTGGCCGGCGGTCAGGACACCGGGCAGGCCCGTGCTGGTGCGCACCAAAAACCCCGCGGTGCAGCCCATCCCGCCCGTCCCGTCGGCGTACTCGACGTAGATGCCCGCACCCGGCCCGACGGCGCTTGACGCGGGCAGATCGATCGGCGACAGGAGCGGCGGCGGGGAGGGCTGAGGGCTCGGCGTGATGGTCTTGGGCAGCCGGTCCACCACGGCGAGGAGGGCGGTCGCGCAACACAGCGACGCGATCACCAGCAACGCGGAATGCGTCCTCGAACGTTGCGGCAGCGGGTATGACACGTGGGTTCCGGCCAACATCCCCCCTTTGAGCGCGCGATGCCGGTGGGTACCGCACGCCCCAGCTTGCCAGCTTCGGCCGGTCAAATGTGGCGATTAGTCAGATATTTCGCGCGGGCCGCTCAGCTGATGGTAGCCGGCTCGGGGGAGGGCTCGTCGCCGACGGAAGTGTGCGCTCGGTGATGGTGGCGGCGGTAGTGGCGGATCTCGATGATCAGGCCCGTCAAACCCAGCGTCGCCGTGCACACCGACACCAGGTACAGCAGCGAGCTGGGGTGGCCGGCGAGCGCGTCGCCGAGGATCACGACGGCGGCGGTGCCGGGCAACAGGCCGCCGAGGGTGGCCAGCGTGTACGGCAGCACCCGCACCGTCGAGGCGCCGGCGGCGTAGTTGATCGCCGAGAACGGCACGGCGGGAATCAGCCGCAGCGACAAGATGGCCAGCCAGCCCCGCTGTCGCAACCGCTCGTCCACCGTGTCGATCGACCGGTGACGCACCAGACGGTTCAGCCGCCACCCGGCGGCGCGGACCAGCAGCAGCGCGATCACCGCGCTCGCAGTGCTGGCGACCACCGCGATCGCCACACCCATCAGCGGGCCGAACAGCAGCCCGGCGGCCAGGGTGAACGCCGTGCGCGGGATCGGCACCACGGTCGCGACGACGTGCGCCGCCAGGAACGCCAACGGGAACCACGGCCCGACGGACTCCGCCCAGTCGCGCATCTGCACCGGCGTCGGCAGCGGCAGCCAGGACGCCGCCGCGATCAGGAGTGTGATACCGACCACTGTGGCGATCGCCCGGGGCCGCGACAGCAGACGCGCGGCGGCGCCCAGCGCGCCGGCGAGGTCGCGCAAGGTCCGGTTGATTCTGCAGGTGGCGGAAGCCGTCACGCCTCTAAAGGTTACGGGCCGCAGATGAATAACTCGTATCCCGAGGCTGGCGTTTCATCGGCGGCCCACCCCGGTCGCCGGGCCGCGCGGTTTTTTGCCGACCGGCCTGATCAATTAGCCTCATTAGTAAGTCGCAGGCCCCATTTGCTGGCAAAAAGGGAGCAATCGGTGTCCATTGATGTACCCGAGCTCGCCGAACTAGAACTGGTTCGCGGGCGTTGGCGCAGTGCGGTCGCCGGAGTGCTGTCGAAGAGCACCCGGAAGGACCCCGAGGAACTCGGCGACCAGCCCGAGCGCCTGCTGGAAACCCCGACCTACGACGGCATCGCCGTCCGGGCGCTGTACACGGCGCTGGACGAACTGCCGGAACCGCCGTTGCCGGGCGAATGGCCCTATGTGCGAGGCGCCGACGCGTTGCGCGACGTCAAATCGGGTTGGCGCGTGGCCGAGGCGTTCCCGGCCGACCGCGTCGCCGGGGTCACGGCCAAGGACGTCAACTCCGCGGTGCTCGAGGCGCTCGGCAACGGGGCCGGCGCGCTGATGCTGCGCGTGGGGGAGTCCGGCGTGACCGTCGACCAGCTCGAGGACGCCCTGGAGGGCGTGCACCTGAGCATGGCGCCGGTGATCGTCGACGCGGGCGCCGACTACTCCGCCGCCGCCGACGTCATGCTGGCGATGGCCACCCGGGTGGAAGCCGACCAGCGCGAACTGCTTTCGATCGACCTGGGCGGCGACCCGCTCACCGCGGTGCTCAGCGACCGTCCCGCGCCCACGCTCGACGAGGTCGTCACGGTCGCGCAGCGGGCGGCCGGTGAGCGCGGCGTGCGTGCCCTCACCGTCGACGGGCCGGCCTTCCACAATCTCGGCGCCAACGCGACGTGGGAGCTGGCCGGCACCGTCGCCGCCGGGGTGGTCTATCTGCGACGGCTCACCGAGTCGGGCATGTCGGTCGGCGACGCGCTGCGGCAGATCAGTTTCCGGCTGGCCGCCGACGACGACCAGTTCGTGACGCTCGCCAAGATGCGGGCCGTGCGTCAGCTGTGGGCGCGGGTCGCTGAGGTCGTCGGCGACCCGGACGGCGGCGCCGTCACCGTGCACGCGGAAACGTCGCTGCCGATGATGACCCAGCGCGACCCCTGGGTGAACATGCTGCGCTGCACGCTGGCCGCCTTCGGCGCCGCCGTCGGCGGCGCCGACACCGTGCTGGTGCTGCCCTTCGACGTGGCGATCCCGGGCGGCTTCCCCGGCACGGCGAGAAGCTTCGCGCGGCGGATCGCCCGCAACACTCAGCTGCTGCTCCTGGAGGAGTCCCACGTCGGCCGGGTGCTGGATCCCGCCGGCGGCTCGTGGTACGTCGAGGACCTCACCGCGCGGCTCGCGGAGCAGGCCTGGACGCACTTCCAGGCCATCGAGGCGCGCGGCGGGTTCGTCGAGGCGCGCGACTACATTGCCGAGCAGATCGCCGAGGTCGCGCAGCGGCGCGCCGACGACATCGCGCACCGTCGCACCGCGATCACCGGCGTCAACGAATTCCCGAATCTCACCGAACCCGCTCTGCCGCAGGATGCTTCGTCGGGCACGCCCCTGGCCGCCGGCCACCTGCAGCGCTACGCCGCCGCATTCGAGGCGCTGCGCGATCGCTCCGATGCCTACCTGGCCCGCACCGGCGCACGCCCGCAGGCGCTGCTGCTTCCGCTGGGCCCGCTGGCCGAACACAACATCCGGACCACCTTCGCCGCCAACCTGCTGGCATCGGGCGGCATCGAGGCCGTCAACCTGGGAACGGTCGACGCCACCACGGTCGCCAAGGCCGTCGCCGACGCCGGATCGCCGGGCGTCGCGGTGATCTGCGGTATCGACAAGCGCTACCAGGACGAGGCCGCGGCGACCGTCGAGGCGGCCCGCGCCGCCGGCGTGTCGAGGGTCTACCTGGCCGGGCCGGAGAAGGCGGTGGGTGACGCCGAGCACCGGCCCGACGAATTCCTGACCGCGAAAATCGATGCGGTCGAAGCCCTTTCGAACCTGCTGACTCGACTGGGAGCGTAGCCACGATGACCACCACGGCACCTGTGATCGGTAACTTCGCCGAGGTCCCGCTCAACGCGGACCGTCCGCCGGCGCCGCCCACCGAAGCGGCCGTCGAAAAGCACGTCGCCGCAGCCGCGGCGGCGCACTGGTACACGCCCGATCAGCTCGACTGGCACACCCCGGAAGACATCACGGTCAAACCGGTGTACATCGGCGCCGACCGGGCCGCCGCGGTGGCCGACGGTTACCCGCTGAACACCTTCCCCGGCGAGCCGCCCTTCCTGCGCGGCCCGTACCCCACCATGTACGTCAACCAGCCGTGGACCATCCGCCAGTACGCGGGTTTCTCCACCGCGGCCGAATCCAACGCGTTCTACCGCCGCAACCTGGCGGCCGGCCAGAAGGGCCTGTCGGTGGCCTTCGACCTGGCCACCCACCGCGGATACGACTCAGACCATCCCCGCGTCCAGGGGGACGTCGGAATGGCCGGTGTGGCAATCGATTCCATTCTCGACATGCGGCAGCTGTTCGACGGCATCGACCTGTCGACGGTGAGCGTGTCGATGACCATGAACGGTGCCGTGCTGCCGATCCTGGCGCTGTATGTGGTGGCCGCCGAGGAGCAGGGCGTGCCGCCGGAGAAGCTGGCGGGCACCATCCAGAACGACATCCTCAAAGAGTTCATGGTGCGCAACACCTACATCTATCCGCCCAAGCCGTCGATGCGGATCATCTCCGACATCTTCGGCTACACCAGTGCGAAGATGCCGAAATTCAACTCCATTTCGATCTCCGGCTATCACATCCAAGAGGCCGGTGCCACGGCCGATTTGGAGCTGGCCTACACGCTGGCCGACGGCGTCGACTACATCAAGGCCGGCCTGGACGCCGACCTGGACATCGACAAGTTCGCGCCGCGGCTGTCGTTCTTCTGGGGCATCGGGATGAACTTCTTCATGGAGGTCGCCAAGCTGCGGGCCGGCCGGCTGCTGTGGAGCGAGCTCGTCGCCCAGTTCAACCCGAAGAGCGCCAAATCGCTTTCGCTGCGCACACATTCGCAGACCTCGGGCTGGTCGCTGACCGCGCAGGACGCCTTCAACAACGTCGCGCGCACCTGCATCGAGGCGATGGCCGCGACCCAGGGGCACACCCAGTCGCTGCACACCAACGCCCTCGACGAGGCGCTGGCGCTGCCCACCGACTTCTCCGCGCGGATCGCGCGTAACACCCAGCTGCTGCTGCAGCAGGAGTCGGGCACCACGCGGCCCATCGATCCGTGGGGCGGCTCGTATTACGTGGAGTGGCTGACCCATCGGCTCGCGCAGCGGGCCCGGGCCCACATCGCCGAGGTCGCCGAGCACGGCGGCATGGCCCAGGCCATCAGCGAGGGCATCCCCAAGCTGCGCATCGAGGAGGCGGCCGCGCGCACCCAGGCCCGCATCGACTCGGGCATCCAGCCGGTGATCGGCGTCAACAAGTACCAGGTCGAAGAGGACCAAGAGGTCGAGGTGCTCAAGGTCGAGAACAGCCGGGTGCGCGCCGAACAGCTGGCCAAGCTCGAGGAGCTGCGGGCCGGCCGCGACCAGTCCGCGGTCGAGGCCGCGCTAGCCGAGCTGTCCCGGGCGGCCGCGGCGCACGGGCGCGCCGGGGCGGACGGGCTGGGTAATAATCTGCTGGCGCTGGCGATCAACGCCGCCCGGGCCAAGGCGACGGTCGGGGAGATCTCCGACGCGCTGGAAAAGGTATACGGGCGGCACCAGGCGGAGATCCGCACCATCGCCGGCGTGTACCGCGACGAAGCCGGAAAGGCCACCAACATCGCCACCGCCACCGAACTGGTCGAGAAGTTCGCCGAGGCCGACGGCCGCCGGCCCAGAATTCTGGTGGCGAAGATGGGCCAGGACGGTCACGACCGCGGCCAGAAGGTGATCGCGACGGCCTTCGCCGACCTCGGGTTCGACGTCGACGTCGGCTCGCTGTTCTCCACGCCGGAGGAGGTGGCCCGGCAGGCCGCCGACAACGACGTGCACGTCGTGGGGGTCTCGTCGCTGGCCGCCGGCCACCTGACGCTGGTGCCCGCGCTGCGCGAGGCGCTCGCCGAGGTGGGACGGCCCGACATCATGATCGTGGTCGGCGGGGTGATCCCGCCCGGCGACTTCGACGAGCTGTATGCGGCCGGGGCCGCCGCCATCTTCCCGCCCGGGACCGTGATCGCCGACGCCGCGATCGGACTGCTGCACAAGCTGGCCGATCGGCTGGGTTACACGCTCGACTAGATGGCGTCCCGCAAGAGCGACACCGTCGACGAGCTCGCCAAGGCCGTTCGCGGTGGCGACCGCGCGGCGCTGCCGCGGGCCATCACGCTGCTGGAATCCACCCGCGCCGACCACCACGAGAAAGCCCAGCGGCTGCTGCTCGAGCTGACGCCGGACTCGGGCAACGCCCACCGCGTCGGCATCACCGGGACACCCGGGGTGGGGAAGTCCACCACCATCGAGGCGCTCGGCATGCACCTGATCGAGCGGGGCCATCGGGTGGCGGTGCTGGCCGTCGACCCGTCGTCGACGCGCACCGGTGGGTCGATCCTGGGCGACAAGACCCGGATGGCGCGCCTGGCGGTGCACCCGGACGCGTACGTCCGGCCGTCGCCGACGTCGGGCACCCTGGGCGGCGTGGCAAAGGCCACGCGCGAGACGGTGGTGCTGTTGGAGGCCGCCGGTTTCGACGTGATCATCATCGAGACCGTCGGCGTCGGCCAGTCGGAGGTGACGGTGGCCAACATGGTCGACACCTTCGTCCTGCTGACCCTGGCGCGCGGCGGCGATCAGCTGCAGGGCATCAAGAAGGGTGTGCTGGAGCTGGCCGACATCGTGGTGGTGAACAAGGCCGACGGGGAGCACCTCGCGGAGGCCCGGGTGGCGGCCCGCGAGCTGTCCTCGGCGATCAGATTGATACACCCGCGCGAAACGCTCTGGCGGCCACCGGTTCTCACGATGAGCGCGATGGAGGGGACCGGCCTGGAGGAATTGTGGGACACCATCGAACGTCATCGTCAGGTGCTCACCGAGGCCGGTGAGTTCGAGGCGCGCCGGCGCGCCCAGCTCGTCGACTGGACGTGGCAGATGGTGCGCGACACCGTCTTGGACCGGGTGCTGTCCAACCCGAAGGTGCGCACGATGCGCGCCGACGTCGAACGCCGGGTCAAGGCCGGGGAGCTGACCCCGGCGCTGGCCGCTGAGCAAATATTGACGGCCGCGTCAGACTAACGGATAGGTAAACAATGTAGATTTCGCTCCGGCGGGGTGTGAAATCGAAGTAAATTCGAAAGCGTGACGGTGGAAACCCGAGTCGATCGCCGCGCGGTCCCTGTCCACGATGACCATGACGCAGGTCATCGTGTGTCCGGCGCGGCGGACTCACACTTCGGATGCGTCGTTCGCAGCTTTTCGACCATGTTTCCGGCCCGCCGGTTCGGCGGCGGTGCCCTGGCGGTGTATCTCGACGGCCAGCCCGTCGTCGACGTCTGGACCGGGTGGTCCGACCGGGGCGGCCACCGGCCGTGGTCGGCCGACAGCGCGCCGATGGTGTTCTCGGCCACGAAGGGAATGGCCGCCACCGTGATTCACCGGCTCGCCGACCGCGGGCTGATCGACTACGAGGCGCCCGTCGCGGAGTACTGGCCGGAGTTCGCGGCCAACGGCAAGGCGAAGCTCACCGTGCGCGACGTGATGAGGCACGCCGCCGGCTTGTCCGGTCTGCGCGGCGCCCACAGCGAAGACCTGCTGGACCACGTCCTGATGGAAGAGCGGCTGGCCGCGGCGGCGCCGGGCCGGCTGCTGGGCAAGTCGGCCTATCACGCGCTGACCTTCGGCTGGCTGATGTCCGGCCTCGCCCGGGGCGTGACCGGGAAGGGCATGCGGGTGCTGATACGCGAGGAGCTCGCCGAGCCGCTGGGCACCGACGGGCTGTACCTGGGGCGCCCGCCGGCCGGCGCGCCGACGCGGGTCGCCGAGATCATCGCGCCGCAGAACCTGGTGCGGAACCCGCTGCTGAGCTGCGTGACGCGCAGGGTGGCCAACGAGCTGTCCGGGGGATTCCGGTCGATCTACTTCCCGGGCATGGTCGCCGCCGTGCAGGGCAACACGCCCCTGCTGGACGCCGAGATCCCGGCCGCCAACGGGGTGGCGACGGCCCGCGGACTGGCGCGGATGTACGGGGCGATCGCCAACGGCGGCGAGGTCGACGGCATCCGGTTCCTGTCCAGGGAGATGGTCGCCGGCCTGACCGGTCGACGCAGCCTGCGCCCGGACCGAAACCTCTTCATGCCGTTGGCCTTCCACCTCGGCTACCACAGCCTGCCCATCGGCAACGTGATGCCCGGCTTCGGCCATGTCGGGCTCGGCGGGTCGCTCGGCTGGACCGATCCGGCGAGCGGGTTGGCGTTCTCGCTGGTGCACAACCGGCTGCTGACGCCGTTCGTGATGACCGACCACGCGGCGTTCGTCGGCCTGTACGCGCTGATCCGCAACGCCGCCGAGAAGGCGCGCAAACGCGGCTTCGAACCGGTGACGGAATTCGGGGCGCCGTACTTCGAGCCGGGGGCCGTCGCGGGCTGACCCCGCAAAGGACACATGCGCCGTCGTTTGCGGTGCGCTGAGCGCGACTTTGCGCGCAATTGCGGCAACAACTTCGAGGTCAGGCCGTCCTGCGCTGCGGATGTCACGGTTAGCTGTTACATTCGTTACAGTTTGACATGTGCGTCATAGAACCGGCCCGCAAAGTCGAGCGATCAGGACGAAAGTCAGCGATCCGTCTCGCGCCGAAGCGCGCACGAACTGAAAGGCCGGACGTTTGGACGAAATGGGCTTGTGTGGCTAGACCGGCGAAAGGGGTAGTCGATTGCCCCAATCTCCCCGAATATTCGGCGCGCGCCGGAAACGCGAAGCGGCCACTGATTTTGTTCGTCCTGGGGATGGGGCGATCGGGGACGTCGGCACTGAC
>NZ_LZJG01000481.1:0-1076 GCF_001667785.1 Mycobacterium sp. E3247
TCCCTAACCCAGCTCGCGGATCTGGGCATCGAGGTGAAGATCGCTACCGGTGACAACGCGCGGGTGGCCGAAAAGGTGTGCGCCGACTTGGGTTTGGCCTCAAAGGGAACCATCACCGGCGCGGAGATGGAACAATTCGGCGACGAAGAATTCGAGCACGCCGCACAGAATTACACCATCTTCGCCCGCATCTCGCCGGAGCAGAAGGCGCGGCTCATCACCGCGGCGCGGCGCACCGGCCGATCGGTGGGGTTCCTCGGCGATGGAGTCAACGACGCGCTGGCTCTGCATGCCGCCGACGTCGGGATCTCCGTCGACAGCGCCACCGACGTGGCCAAGGACGCCGCCGACGTGGTGCTGCTGGAGAAGGACCTCGGTGTGTTGGCCACCGGCGTCGCCGAGGGCCGGCGCATATTCGCCAACACCATCAAGTACGTGCTGATGGGCACGTCGAGCAACTTCGGGAACATGTTCAGCGCCGCGGCCGCATCGGCCCTGCTGCCGTTCCTGCCGATGCTGCCCAGCCAGATCCTGCTGAACAACCTGTTATACGACTCCTCGCAGCTGGCGATCCCCACCGACAGGGTCGACGCCGAGCAGCTGCACGCGCCGTCGCACTGGAACGTCGCGTTCATCCGCCGGTTCATGCTGATCTTCGGACCGATCAGCTCGCTGTTCGACTTCCTGACGTTCGGGTTGATGCTGGGCGTGCTGCACGCCGGCGCGATCGAGTTCCGCACCGGGTGGTTCGTGGAATCGCTTGCGACGCAGACGCTGATCATCTTCGCGATCCGCACCCGCAAGGTGCCATTTCTGCGCAGCAGGCCCGGCGCTCTGCTTTCGGTCACGCTGATGTCAGTGGACGTGATCGGCATCGCGCTGACCGTCACGCCGCTTGGCCGCAAACTGGGCTTCACCCCGCTGCCATGGCAGTTTTACGTGGCGCTGGCCATGTTCATCGTCGTCTATCTGGTGCTCGTGGACCTGACCAAGAAGGTGTTCTACAGCGAGCCGATGCGGGTGTTCGGCCAGCCCTACCGCACCCGGGGTCTGCATCACCGCATTCAGCGGCGCGC
>NZ_LZJG01000482.1:0-3479 GCF_001667785.1 Mycobacterium sp. E3247
TCAATCTCGTTGAGCGCGAAGGTGAGCCGGTCGGACTCCAGCGCGAGTTCGCGCATGCGGTTGCGGCGGTCGGCGAGGTCGTTCCGCGCGGTGAGCCAGGCGTCGCGCAATTTGCGGTAGCGCTCGAGCGCGGGGGCGGCCTTCGCGAACCGGTCCAGGGCGCCGCGCTGCTCCTCGGGCCGCATCAGGCGCAGCTGGTCGTTCTGCCCGTGCAGGGTGAGCAGCTCGGTGGTGAAGTCGCCCAGCGACTTGGCGGGCACGCTGCGGCCGCCGAGATAGGCCCGCGACGGCCCGTCGCGGCTGACCGAGCGCAGCGCGATCACGCTGCCGTCCTCGTCGCGCTCCGCGCCCGACGCGTCCAGCATCTCGTCCAGCTGCGCCACCACGGCATCCTCGAGATCCATTGTGGTGAAGCGGCCTTCGACCACCGCGCGGTCGGCGCCCGACCGCACCCGGGTGGCGTCGGCGCGGGCACCGCCGAGCAGGTGCAGCCCGGTCACCACCATGGTCTTGCCGGTGCCCGTTTCGCCGGTCAGCACCGTCAGGCCACGGTCGAACTCGCCGACCGCCGCGCTGATCGCGCCCAGCGACTCGATGCGTATTTCGGTGAGCACCCGCTGTTTACTTCCCGCGCCAACCCGTCACCGGCAACCGGAATTTGCGCACCAGCCGGTCGGTGAACGGGGCGCTGTCCAGCCGTGCCCATTTCACCGGCGTGTCGCAGCGTCTCACCTCGATGCGGCTGCCCGCCGGGATCAGCATCTCCCGGCGGCCGTCGCAGAACACCAGGGCGTCGTGCCCGTCCGCCTCGATCTCGATGGCGATGGTGGCGTTGGGACTGGTGACCATCGGCCGGCCGAACAGCGCGTGAGCGTTGTTGGGTACCACCAGGATTGCCTCCAGGTCCGGCCACAGCACCGGGCCGCCCGCGGAGAAGGCGTAGGCGGTGGACCCGGTGGGCGTCGACACCAGCACCCCGTCGCACCCGAACGCCGACACCGGCCGCCCGTCGATCTCGACGACCACTCCCAGCACGCCCAGTCGCGGGCCCTTCTCCAGGCTGACCTCGTTGAGCGCCCAGCCGTGTTCGACCGCCCGACCGCCCGAGCGCACGAGCACGTCCAGCGTCAGGCGGTCCTCCACCCGGTAGTCCTTGGCGACGACGTGGTCCAGCACCCTGTCGATGTGCTCGGCCTCGGCCTCGGCCAGAAAGCCGATGCGGCCGAGGTTGACGCCCAGCACCGGGATCCCGGCGTTGCGGGCCAGTTCGGCCGCGCGCAGGAACGTGCCGTCGCCGCCGAGCACCAGCACCAGCTCGCAGCCGTCGGCGGCGTGCGGATCCGCGTCGACCACCTGGATCTCGACGCCCATCGCGCGGATGTCGTCGGGGGCCACCTGCAGCGAGCCGCGGTCGACCGCCTCGGCGGACAGGACTCGAAGAGCAACGTCGTTGTCGCTCAGCACTTTCTGCACCCGCGCCGCGGTCTCGGTGGCTTCTTCGCGGCCGGTGTGGACGACCATCAGCACCGTGCGCTGCTCGGTCATTGCGGCCCCTCGTCTACCGCGCGCCGCACCGCTGCCACCAACTCGTCATCCGCCAACCCCCGATCGGCCTGGGCGCGCAGCCAAAGGAAGTATTCGACGTTGCCCGACGGGCCGGGCAGCGGGCTCGCGGTGACGCCGACGGTGTGCCAGCCCAGCTCGCCGGCACGCCGCGCCACGCCCACGACGGCGTCGGCGCGCAGGTTGGCGTCGTGCACCACTCCGCCGGCGCCGACCTGGCCCCGACCAACCTCGAACTGCGGCTTCACCATGGGAACGATATCCGCAGTGGCCGAAGCACATCCAGCCAGCGCGGGCAACACGGTGGCGAGCGAAATGAACGACAGGTCGGCCACGACCACGTCGACCGGCCCGCCGATCGCCTCCGGGGACAGGTCACGGGCGTTCGTCCGCTCGACGACGACGACCCGCGGGTCGCACCGCAGCGACCACGCCAGCTGGCCGTAGCCGACGTCCACGGCGACCACTTCCGCGGCGCCCCTGTCCAGCAGGACCTCGGTGAACCCGCCCGTCGACGCCCCGGCGTCCAGGCAGCGGCGGCCGGTCACGTCGATCCCGAAGGCGTCCAGCGCGCCGATCAGCTTGTGCGCGCCGCGGGATACCCAGCCCCGTTCGCCGTCGTCGGTGACGGTCAGGGCCGCGGTGAGGGCGACGGCGGTGCCCGGCTTACGGGCCGGCAGCCCGTCGATGCAGACCCGGCCGGCGCCGATCAACTCCGCGGCCTGTTGCCGCGATCGCGCAAGGCCGCGCCGAACCAGTTCGGCGTCGACGCGGGCGCGGCGAGACATGCGCGCACTCAGCCCTTCTCCGCCGACTCCAGCGCGGCCAGCAGCACGTCGTGCGCCTCGGACAGGCGGCGCGCTATGTCTTCGAGCTCGGTGAGCGACGGATCGTTGCCGGGGGTTTCCGGCCCCCCGGGCTCGGGCAGCCGGGCAAGCAGGGCGTCGATCTCCGCGCGAATCTGTTCAGGGTCGATAGTCATTGCGCTCCTACGCTAGTCCAGAGACCAGCGCTGCAGCGCCTCGCGGGCGCGCGCGTCGCCCGCCTCGATGCCGACCGGCCGCCCGTCCGACGGGGCTGCCCATACCGCGGCGGCGACCGCGCGCACGACCGCCAGGTCGTCGCCGTCGTCGGCCCCGTCGCCGCTGACGGTCACCGCCCGTTCGCCGACGTCGACGCGCCAGCCCGGCTGGGGCCCGACCGCCAGCCGCGCGCCGTCCTGATGCAACGCCCGCAGGTCGTGGCCGATGTAGGTGGGCCGGTGGGCGGGTTTGGCGTATACGGCGTCGCGCGCGGAGCTGACCCCGGTGAGGACCATCAGGCTGGGCAGCTTGGCCGCGTTGGCGCCCTCGATGTCGGTGTCCAACCGGTCGCCGACCACCAACGGCGCGCGGAAGTCGCCCCTGGCCGCCGCGTCGGTGAGCAATCCGGGCGCGGGCTTGCCCGCGACTTGGGGTTCGGCACCGGTGGCCGCCCGCAGCGCGGCGACCATGGATCCGTTGCCGGGTAGCAGGCCACGTTCGGTGGGCAGCGTGGGGTCGACATTGGCGGCGACCCACAGCGCTCCGGACCGGATGGCCAGCGCGGCCTCGGCCAGGTCCGGCCAGCCGATGGTCATCGACAGTCCCTGCACGACCGCGACGGGCTCGTCGTCGAACCGGCGCACCGGGCGCAGGCCGACGGCCGCGACCTCGTCGGCCAGGGCGTCGGTGCCCACGATGAGCACCGGCGCACCGGCCGGCAGCTGCTCGGCCAGCAGCCGGGCCGCGCTCTGGGCGCTGGTGGCGACGTCGTCGGCGGTGGCGGTGAAGCCGAGGTCGGTCAGGTGCGCGGCGACCTCGGCGGCGCTGCGCGAGGCGTTGTTGGTGACGAAGAACGCGCGGCTTGGCACCTCGGCCAGCGCCTGCACCGCGCCT